>JAAVYM010000031.1 GCA_022791135.1 Oscillibacter sp. | reverse complement strand
GCCAGCTTCTGGAAGCGGATGGCCACCATCATTGTCCCCCTGGCGAAGAACGGCTTCATTTCCGGCCTGATGCTGGTGTTCATCTCCATGGCAAAGGAGCTGGACCTCATCATCATCATGATGACTCCCACCACCCGGACCATGTCCTATCTGGTCTTCACCTACTCCCAGGAGGGCTACGCCCAGATGTCCGACGCCCTTTCCGTGTGCGTGCTGCTGTTCATCCTGTTCTGCTACATCTTCGCCAACAAGGTCGCCGGCGCCGACATCGGAAAGAGTTGGTAAGAGGCGTCGCAAAGTCCGCCAAGCTCCGTCCCGGCCGGAAGCCTCCGGCTTTCGGCCAGGACTGCGCACGCTCCCTTGCTCCGCCTCCCTTCAAGGGGTAGCCGGCTCCCCCTTGAGCAACCCCCACCCCTGCGGGGGACGAGGGGACAAGCGCGGTTTGTTTCAACGATATGACCCGGTAGCTCAGTCGGCAGAGCAACTGCCTTTTAAGCAGTGGGTCCGGGGTTCGAATCCCCGCCGGGTCACCAGCTCAGAAATTCCCATCACCGCTCCGTTTCCGCCTCGCGGCGAAAACTGCGCTATGATGGGAATTTCTTCGCCTTCGGCCCCGAGTCCAGCGAAGCGAGTCGGGGCCGCGTGGGGACGTGGGACGGCTTTTTTACAGGTTGGTTTTGCCCGCTGGCTCTGGAATTTTCTCTATCGTCGTACTGCCCGCCTCTTGGGGCGGAGATTCTGACAGATGGGGAATGTTGCGCTGGGATTTCTAGTTTAATAATATGTTAAGATTTTGTGCGGGCCTCCGCAGCCGTTATGGCTGCGGAGGCTGTTTTGTTGTGCTTGGGGCGGCTTTTCTGCTGGGAAAGCGTGTGCTTGCTTTTCCCGACGTATTTTTCTGCACCTTGCCGGTACAATGGGAAAAATTGACTTTTGCAGGAGGGACAGGCTGTGGCACACGGTCAACAAATGATGGAGCGGCGGCAGACAGGACGTCTGCTGACGCTGGGTATACGCTTTTTTCTCGCGGCAGCCCTGGTTGCCAGCCAGACTCCTGGGGGCGGCGCCCCCTTCGCCCTGGGATGGGTGGCGGCGGCAGGGCCGGGGGCCGCAGGCGGCGCGGCTCTGGCTGGGGCCGCGGCGGGCGCCGCGCTGTTCTTGAATTTCCGGGATGCCCTGCCCTTCCTGGCGGTAGCAGTATTGCTGGCCACCGCTTCCACCGCTTTGGGCGGATCCCGGCTACTGGCCAGACCCAGGGGCGTGGCTTTGACGGCAGTGGGGCTTTTTGTTACGGTGGAGGGCATTTACATTCTTCAGTCGCTGTCGCCCCTGGCCCGGCTTTGGGAGTGCTGTGCGTCCGCCGGGCTGCTGGGAGTTTCGGCGTGGCTGTTTTTCCCCCTTCTGCGGGGCGGAGAGGGTTCCCGGACAGCAGACGGGCTGATACTTTTGGCGGCGGCCCTGCTGATGGCGGTAGAGGATTTGGAGATTCTGGGTTTTTCCCCTGCCCGGGCGCTGCTGTGCGCGCTGGTAGCCCTGGCGGCCTATGACCGGGGGCCGGCCATGGGGGCGGCGTTTGGGCTGGGGCTTGGGTTGGTGGCGGAGCTTTGTGGAAGCCGCGCCGCCCTTACGGCGGCCCTGGGCCTGGCGGGGCTGGCGGCAGGAAGCCGCCAGGGCCGGGGGCGGGCCGGAGCGGCGGCGGCGTTTCTGGCTGCCGCCGGGGCGGCGGCGCTGGCGGAAGGACGTCTGGTTCCGCTGCTGGCAGAGGCGGCGGCGGGGATGACGCTGTTCCTGGCGCTGCCCGGGCGGCTGGTGGCGGGGAAACGGGTAAAGCCCGCCGTTCCCCCGCCGGAGCGCGGACCGGCCGCTCCCGCCCCCTGGCGGGAGCGGCTGAACCGGGCTGCCGCCGCCCTTCGGGACCTCTACGACAGCATGGGCCGGAACCTCCCCTCTTCCGCCGACGAGAACCCGGCCATCGTCTTCGACCGCTCGGCGGAGAAGGTGTGCCGGGGCTGCGCCTTGTGCGACCTGTGCTGGCAGCGGGACTACACCGGGACGTTCAACGCCATGAACGACGCCACGCCCTACCTCCTGGAACGGGGCCGGGCGCTGCCCAAGGATTTCCCGGATTACTTCACCGGCCGGTGCATCCACCTGCCGGACCTGTTGGCGGCCATCAACGGGGAGCTGTCGGCGTTTCTCCTGCGCCGGCAGTACCGGCGGCAGTTGGAGGAAACCCGGCGCAGCGCCCGGGGGCAGTACGCCCAGCTCTCGGAGCTGCTGACGGCCACGGCCGCCGGGCTGGAGTCCGCCGCGCCGGCCATGGGCGAGGCGGGGCTGTGCCGGGTGGGGGCGGCCCTGCGGCCCAAGGAGGGGGAGACGGTCTGCGGAGATACCGTCGCATCTTTCCGGACGGACCGGAACCTCTGGTGCCTGATTTTGGCGGACGGCATGGGCAGCGGAGAGCCGGCCCGGAAGGAATCCGCTCTGATCTGCCGCCTGCTCCAGCAGTTTTTAGAGGCGGGAGTGGCTCCGGAGGCCGCGCTGAAGACGCTCAATTCCGCCATGAGCCTCCGGGGGGCGGACACCGGCAGCTTCACCACAGTGGACCTGTGCGTCTACGACCCGGCGGCCCGGGAGGCGGCCTTTTACAAATTTGGCGCGGCCCCCAGCTACTTAAAACGAGGCGGGGTGGTCCGGCGGATCACGGGAGCCAGTCTGCCGGTGGGGCTTCAGGGGCCGCCGCCGGACGTGACCCGGGCGCCCCTGTCCCCTGGCGGCTTTGCCGTCATGGTCAGCGACGGCGTGGCAGACCCGGAGCGGGACGAATGGCTGCTGGACCTTCTGGCGGGGTGGACGGGCGACGACCCCCAGGACCTGGCGGGGCTGATTTTGGCGGAGAGTGTCCGCCGGGAGCATCTGCGGGACGACTGCGGCGTGCAGGTGTTATACTGCCCGGAGGCGGACGTGCGGGAGGTGTGAGCCGCCCCGGCAGGCCCGGCGGGCTTCGCCGGTTTGAAACAGACCGGGGCGGAAGGCGCCCCTTCGCCCCGGCAGGCTTCAAGCCGTCAGGAGATCATCTCGCTGCCGATTTGGTAGCCGCTCCAGGTCCCGGCCTGGCCCCATCCGGCGGAGCAGTCGTAAAAGAAATACGCCCCCAGGGAGGACCTCCATTTTTCGGCATTGAAAAACAGGACCGGCAGGGAGTAGACTTCTCCCTCGTGCTTGTCGCTGGAGGCGATGGAAAACAGGCACCCGTCCTCCCAGTGAAGGAACGCGGCCCCCTCCGGAGCGCCCTCCCCCAGGGGTTCGGAGCGGATATACCCCTGTTCCTTCAGCTCCTCGAAGGTCGCGGCGAAAGCGTCCACGCCGTGGAGTTCCCCGAAGCGCCAGACCAGCGCCGCCTTCTCCCCCTCGGTCAAATCGCCGGGGGCCTGGGAGAGGTCCAGGGCCGCCTGGGCGATGTCCTCGTTCAGCGCCGGGTCCTTTTGCCACAGGTCGTCCAGCACCTGGAGATACAGCCCGCAGAGGTCGTAGGCGGTCCCCATGGCGTTTTTCCCCTGGCCCCGGCTCCAGGCGGAAAGGGAATACACTTGCCCGAACTGGGCGGGAAAGCTCTCCAGCACATTGCCGTTGAAGGAAATCTCCACCGGCATCCCATCCTCCAGGACGGAGGCGTCCGCCGCCTGGCCGTCCAAAGTCACCGGGAGGCCCTCCAGGCCCAGGCGGTACACGCCCTTTCCCTGATAAGGCCCGCCGTCCAGCTCGGCCAGCAGCAGGTTTCCTTCTTCGGCCCCATCCACGATGCGGCAGGTGATCACCGTGGCCTCCCCGTCCGGGTCCGGGGGAGTTGCCTGTTCTTCCGGCCCCGGGGCCTCGGCTGTCCCGCCGCCACCGGCGGGGGCTGTCGGTTCCCCCGCCGGTGTGCTGCCGCAGGCGGACAGACACAGGCAGAGGAGTATTGCCGTCACGGATTTCCAGAACATCATAAAACCGCCTCCTTTTCCTGTTTAGTCGGAAGAGGAGGCGGTTTTGTTCCAGAGTCATTCCCTTTTTTTCAGCTTCCGCAAAGCCGTGCCCAGCGCTCCCCCGGCCAGGGCGGAGATCCCCGCCATCCAGGCGTGAAACAAGGCCGTAGCATTATAAATAAGGAATACGCAGGGCAGGGCCAGGACCGCGCACGCCGCGGGGTAGGCCAGCCACCAGCGGCGAAGGCGGGTAGCCAGGGGACAGGCGCTGAAAAAGCAGAACAGGGGCAGGATGAGAAAGGGGTAAAAGATCCCCGTCAGCACCGGGAAATCCGCGGCGTCCACCAGCCCCAGCCCCGGGGGCAGCAGCAGCTCCACCGCCGCCGCCAGCAGGAAATAGGGAGCCAGCGTCTTCCAGGGCGGTTCCGCCGCCAGGCCCGCGGACTTCCGGATTGCCCACACGTCCGCCTGCCACTCCAAAAAGCGGACGGACCACTTCAGCACATACAGCAAGAGCAGCAGCCCCAAAAGGCATAACCAGGTATCCAGATAGGAAAACCACCGGCACCGCCACCCGGCCAGGGAGAATACCGCCGCCGTGGCCAGAAAGTGGACGGCGGACCAGAGGAGCGTCCTCCGCTCCAGCAGGAAGGGAATCTCCATGGTGCCCAGCGCTGCGCCCAAAAGGCCGGACCAGAAAATCTGCACAAAGGCGGCGCTCACCGGATTCCCGTAGGCCTCCGCCATGGCGGCGGTGACCATTGGCACGGAAACGCCCTCCGGCATAGGATAGGCGAACGCGCCGCCAGCCAGGAACAGCACGCACACCCCCAGGCCGCCCCAGGGAAAGCCTTGTCCCGCCCGGCGGATAAGCTCCCGCTGAATTTCAGCCTTGCTCATATCCCCAGCACCTCCTTGATTTTCTTCACATACCGGCGGGAGACGTAGGTGGTGACGCCGCCCTCCAGCGTCACCCGGATGGTCCCGGACAGGCTCAGGTCCAACGCCGTCACCCGCTTCCAGTTCACGATCTCCGAGTGGGACACCCGGAGGAAGGCCCGCCGGTCCAGCCGCTGCTCCAGCTCGTAGAGCCGGAGGCGGACGGTGCAGACGTCCCCGCGCAGCGTCTGGACCCGGACCTCCTTGTCCTCGCCGTAAAAGCGGAGGATGTCCTCCGGGTTCAAGGGCACGGCCTCGCCGTCCCGGAAGCCGGTCAGACGCTCCGGCTCCTCCAGGCGGGACAGAAGGCTCCGGAGTTCCTCCGTCTCCCCCGGGGCCAGCACCTTCACCAGCAGCTCCTTCAGCGCCGGGTCCAGGGTCACGTCAATTTTCATGGCCGTTCCTCCTCTCTGCCCTCAGTATACCCAAAGAGGCCCCGGCAGTCCAGCCATTTCGGACCATCGGCGGCGGGGCGGGGACGGACGGTCAAAGCGCCTCCCCTGCATTTTGGCGGGAAAGGCGCTTTGTAACGTTATGCGGGGGTCCTGGGATAGGGCGACGGGTCGTTGGTTAGACCTGCCAAATAGTCCATACTGGTGTCCAGTGCCAGGGCGATGCGCCGGCATTGTTCAAAGGACATGCCCCGCTTCCCCGTTTCGATTTTGGAGTAATCGCTCTGGTCAATTCCCGTCAGCACTTGCATTTTGATTTGGGAAAACCCGCGCTCTTTTCGCAGCTTCTTTAATCTGGACATTCTATCACCCAGAAATATTATGGCAAATTGACCTATTGACATTAGGGTGATTTTGACCTATACTAAAAAAAGTGAATACAAGGACCTCTGAATTTCCCCAGGCCCCAATGCCCAAGGAGTTCCCCGCCGTCCGGGGACTTCGGGCCGCCGGCGGCGGACGGTCAAAGCGCCTCCCCCGCGTTTTGACGGGGAAGGCGCTTTGTGACGCTATGCAGGGGTTCTGGGATAGGGCGATGGGTCGTCGGTCAGGCCGACTAGATAGTCGATGGAAACATTGTAAAGGCGGGCGATCCTGGCAAGGATGCGCACTTTCGGCTCATGCACGCCCAATTCATAATTTTGGTATGCCTTTTCCGTAATATCGCAGTAAGTGGCAACTTTGATTTGGGTCAGGCCAGCCTCATCCCGGCATTTTCTTAACCGCTTTGCCAAAATATCTTTCACACGAAACACCCACAATCGTTCTTGACAAACCTAGTATATTGAATTAGAATGCGGATAATACCAAAGAAGTTTCCGGTACGTTCGTGGGTGTAAGGAGGCGTATAAATGGATAGCGAAGTTCTCCATGCTCTGCATGGAAAGACCGTTGAACAGCTGGTTATGACGTATGTGACTACTTTAAATGCCGGCGAACTGGCCCCCAGGCTGAACGCCGAGGCCATGGACCTGATTTCCGAAATCAAGGCCATTCTGGATGACGATACCACGGAGGACCCGGCGTGTTTCCAGCAGATCGACCGGATCGTCAGCGCCTTTTGGGCAAAGGGCATCTATACCCCCAGGCACGATTGGTAACAGCCAGAAGCAAGCCAGAGGCTTGCTTCTCGTTTTTTTGGGGACTTATTGAAAATGGGACTTGACAAACCGCGAATTTGATGTAAAATAAGCACTAGATTAAGAAAGTAAGTAATTGCTTACATGGAGGTGGGCCATGACCAAGCGGGAACGGCAGCTGCTGAACTGGATCGAGGAAAACCCCCTCATCTCCCAGAAGGAGCTGGCGGACAAGGCGGGCATCACCCGCTCCTCCGTCGCCGTGCATATCTCCAACCTGATGAAAAAGGGCTACATCACCGGCAAGGGCTACATCGTCCAGACGGCCCCCTACGTCACAGTGGTGGGGGGAGTCAACGTGGACATCGGGGGCCGCCCGGCGGCGGCGCTGGTCCCTCGGGACTCCAACCCCGGGGCAGTGCACTCCTCCCTGGGGGGCGTAGGGCGGAACATCGCCCACAACATGGCCCTGCTGGGCCTGGACGTACGGCTGCTGACCGCTTTTGGCGACGACCTCAACGCTCAGAAGCTGGCCGCCAGCTGCGGCGAGCTGGGCATCGACATTTCGCAGTCCCCTGTCATCCCCGGCGGGCGGACCTCCACATATCTCTTCATCAATGACGAGAAGGGGGACATGGCCCTGGCGGTCAGCGACATGGAGATCTACAGCCACCTGACCTCCCAGGCCCTGGCCCAGCGGCGCAAGCTCCTGGACGGCAGCCAGGTGGTGGTTCTGGACACAAACATCCCGGAGGAGAGCATCGCGTATCTGGCCGAGACCTGCCCCGTCCCCCTCTTTGCCGACCCGGTGTCCACGGCCAAGGCCGTGAAGCTCAGGCCCGTCCTGGGTAAGCTCCACACCCTCAAGCCCAACTGTCTGGAGGCGGAGCTGCTCTCCGGCGTGCCCATCACGGACGAGGCCAGCCTGAACCGGGCCGCAGACGCGCTTTTGGCCACGGGACTGCGGCGGGTGTTCATCTCCCTGGGGTCCGGGGGCGTATTCGCCGCGGACCATGGCGGGCGGGTGCGGCTCCCCTGCCTGCCGGCGCGGCTGGTCAACGCCACGGGGTGCGGGGATGCCTTCATGGCCGCCATTGTCTGGGCCTATCTCCAGGGCACAGACCTGGAGGAGACCGCCCGGACGGGCCTGGCCGCCTCCGCCATCGCCATGGAGAGCGGGGAGACCATCCATCCCGGCATGAGCGAGGAGGCGCTGAAGGAGCGGCTGCGCTCCGCGTGAACGAACCTATTCAGTTCTATATATTTTGGAGGTTTCATCATGAACATGAGCAAGTATCTGGACATCGCCCCCGAGGTCCGGGAGGCCCTGGATGCCGGGAAGCCCGTGGTGGCCCTGGAGTCCACCATCATCTCCCACGGCATGCCCTATCCCCAGAATGTGGAGACCGCCCTGAAGGTGGAGTCCATCATCCGGGAGAACGGGGCCGTCCCCGCGACCATCGCGGTGCTGGGCGGGCGGCTGAAGGCCGGCCTGTCCCCGGAGGAGATTGATTACCTGGGCAAAACCGGCACGGGCATTGCCAAAGCCAGCCGCCGGGACCTGCCGGTCCTGGTGGCCCAGGGCCGGGACGGCGCCACCACCGTCACCACGACGATGATCATCGCCCACATGGCGGGCATCTCCGTCTTCGCCACCGGCGGCATCGGCGGCGTGCACCGGGGGGCCGAGACCACCATGGACATCTCCGCCGATTTGGAGGAGCTGGCCCATACCCCCGTCATGGTGGTCTGCGCCGGGGCGAAGTCCATTTTGGATCTGGGGCTGACTCTGGAGTACCTGGAGACCCACGGCGTGCCCGTCATCGGCTACGGCACCGAGGAGCTGCCCGCCTTCTATACCCGAAAGAGCGGCTTCCGGGTGGACTACCGTGTCGACAGCCCCGAGGAGCTGGCAAAGATCTTCTATGTCAAGCAGGACTGCGGCCTGGGCGGCGGCATGCTGGTGACAAATCCCATCCCGGAGGAGTACTCCATGGACGCGAATGTCATCGGCAAGGCCATTGACGAGGCCGTGGCCGAGGCGAAGGCCAAGGGCATCCACGGCAAGGAGACCACCCCCTTCCTGCTGGCGAAGATCAAGGATCTCACCGGCGGAGACTCTCTGGACAGCAACATTCAGCTGGTGTTCAACAACGCCAGGCTGGCCGCCAGGACGGCGGCGGAGCTGAGCAAGCTTGCCAGGGATTGAAATTCGTGCTAAAATGGACCGGCTGGGCAACCAGCCGGTCTGCTTTTTGAAGAGAATTTGGAAGCGAGGTGTACATATGAACGGGACCCTTCCCTCCCCTGCCGGGATGGGCGAATCCGCCGGGCTTCTGGCCGTCTTTGAGCCGGAGGCGAAAAACGATTTTATCTGGGCGGTAGTAGGTTCCCCCTGGGGGCTTTTGGCCTGCTGGCTGATTTTGATCAACGTCGTGACCTTCTGCGCCTTCGGCCTGGACAAGTGGAAGGCGAAGCGGAAGGAGAAAAAGGAAAGTGTCCGCCGGATTCCGGAGAAACGGCTGCTGGCCCTGGCGGCGCTGGGGGGCAGCGTGGGGGCGCTGCTGGGCATGCGGGCCTTCCGCCACAAGACCCTGCACAAGGCGTTCCGCCTCGGCATCCCGGCCATCCTGGCGCTGCAAATTCTGATTCCCTTCGGGCTATGGCTGTATTTTCACGTCATCCGCTGATAGGCGCCGCCCGGGATGGCCTCTTTGAGGCCGCCGGCTTTTTTGCCAAATCCAGCAGAAGCCTCCCTTGTGTTTTGCCGCTTTCTTGGTTATAATGGAGGAAATCTTCGAAAGGGAGGAACCACTATGAGCAAGACCCCGCACTATGCCAGCTATGTCCAGATTCTGAAAGAGGAACTCATTCCCGCCATGGGCTGCACGGAACCCATCGCCGTGGCCCTGGCCGCCGCCAAGGCTCGGGAAGCCCTGGGATTGACGCCTGAGCGATGTCGGGTCGAAGTCAGCGGAAACATCATCAAAAACGTCAAGGCCGTCACCGTTCCCAACACCGGCGGCATGAAGGGCCTGGAAGGGTCTGCCGCCGCGGGCATCGCCGCCGGGCGGGCGGACCTGGACCTGGAGGTCCTCTCCCAGGTCACGGACGAAGGCCGCGCCGCCATCCGGAAGTGCCTGGAGGAGTGTGCCATCACCGTGGTCCCCGCCGGGGGGGACCGGGTCTTCTACATCAAGATTACCGTAGAGGCCCAGGGGCACAGCGCCTGCTGTGAAATTGTGGATTTCCACACGAACATTGTCCTTCTTCAGCGGGACGATCAGGTTCTCTTCCAAGCCGCCGCCTCCGAGGACAGCGAGGGCAGCCAGACGGACCGCTCTGTGCTGAATGTGGAGGAGATTATTCAGTTTGCCGATTGCCTGGACACCGCCGACGTGGCGGAGGTGCTCCGGCGTCAGATTGCCTGCAACAGCGCCATCTCTGAAGAGGGGCTGAAGGGCGGCTGGGGCGCCGAGGTGGGCAAGACCCTCCGCGCCGCCCACGGGGACTCTGTGGCGGTCCGGGCCAAGGCCGCCGCCGCCGCCGGGTCCGACGCCCGGATGAGCGGCTGCGAGATGCCGGTCATCATTGTCTCCGGCAGCGGCAACCAGGGCATGACCGCCTCCCTCCCGGTCATTGAGTACGCCCGGGACATGGGCGTTTCCGAGGATCAGCTTCTCCGGGCGCTGGCGGTGTCGAACCTCATCACCATTCACCAGAAGACCGGCATCGGCCGCCTCTCCGCCTTCTGCGGGGCCACCAGCGCCGGCTGCGGTGCGGCCTGTGGCATCGCCTATCTCCGGGGCGGACGGTACGACGTCATCGCCCACACCATCGTCAACACCCTGGCCATCTGCTCCGGCATGGTCTGCGACGGGGCGAAGCCCTCCTGCGCGGCGAAGATTGCGGCCGCGGTGGACGCGGGACTGCTGGGCTATCAGATGTATGCCGGGGGCGGCCATCAGTTTGTAAACGGCGAGGGCATCCTCAAGGAAAACGTGGAGGCCACCATCGCCAGCGTGGGCCGCCTGGCCCGGCAGGGCATGCGCCAGACGGACCAGGAGATCCTGGACATCATGGTGGGCCGGTAAGAGAGAAGACGGACAACGTTTGCGCGCGGGCGGCTAAGCCGCCCGCGCAGCGCAATTGGCGAAATAGCAAATAATCTATGCGATAATTTGTCAGATTCCCCGAAAAATTGGACATTCATACAAAAAAGGTTGACAATGCTGCAAGTGGGTGCGTATAATATAAATCAACTTCATAGCTGGGGCGTTAAGATGCTCGCAAACGTTTTCGCCCTGTGTGCTTTTCACGCGCAGCGGAAGAGGCGGCAATGGCCGGTTCTTCCCTTTTCTTTCGCCCGGCGGGGCGGGGACTCAGCGGAGAGGAGAGATGCCTGTGATACATTCTTTTGACTTCCTGCGGGAGATCAGCACGGCCTCCGTGCTGTTGCGGCTGACACTGGCCATGTTCTGCGGCGGCATGATCGGCCTGGAACGAGCCAGGAAGCACCGCCCGGCGGGCTTCCGTACGTACATGCTGGTATGCATGGGCGCGGCACTGACCATGCTTTTGAGCCAGTACGAGGCCTATATGCTCAACCATCTCTGGGTCCCTCAGGCGGCGGAGATCGGCATCCGCACAGACGTCAGCCGTTTCGGCGCCCAGGTCATCAACGGCATCGGCTTTTTGGGCGCGGGCACCATTCTGGTCACCGGGCAGCAGAAGGTGAAGGGGCTGACCACGGCGGCGGGCCTGTGGGCCTCGGCCTGCATGGGCCTGGCGGTAGGCGCGGGGTTTTACGAGTGCGTGCTTTTGGCCTTTGTGCTGATTTTCGTGGCGGTGCATATTTTGCCGGCAGTGGAGCTGTACGTCATTGAAAACGCCAAGAATATGAACATCTATGTGGAATTTCAGTCCCTGGACAATGTGGGAGAGATTATCAACCGCATCAAGGCCCAGGATGTGACGATCTACGAGGTGGAGGTGGACCACGGCAAGCAGACCCCCTCCCAGCATCCCAATGCGATTTTCTCCCTCCGAATGAACCAAAAGGGTACGCACGCCAAGATTTTGGCCACGGTTTCGGAGCTGAAGGACGTGTATATCGTCCACGATATTTAGAGCCTATCCCAAAATAAGGGATAAAGTGGTATAATAGAGCAGGGGCGAGAAAATGAGCGAAAAGAAGAGTTACCAGTCCTGGACAATCTCAGACGAATTTTGGGAAAGGATCCAGGAAGATATTCCGAAAACG
>JAAVYM010000030.1 GCA_022791135.1 Oscillibacter sp. | reverse complement strand
GCTTATGAGGACAAGGTGAAGGGCGTCATGCCGGAGGCGCTGTGCGTCCAGCTGATGAACCGCTACGAGGACGAACGCCGGGGCAAGCTGGAGCAGCGGACGCAGCTCACCGCCCAGCGGGAGGCCACGCAGGAGGACGAGCAGGCCACCGACGAATGGCTGGCTGTCATCCGCGATTATGCCCAGCTTGAGGAACTCGACCGCCCCACGCTCCTGCGGCTGGTGAAGCGCATCGAGGTAGGCGAGAAGTACGAAATCGCCGGGGAAACTCACCGGGACATCAAAATCTACTACAACTTTGTCGGGTATGTGGAACTCTGAAATCTATTCTTCTTTATGCGAGGTTATCTAACGAATGGTATGTTCGGGACTCCAGCCGCAAGGTGCGGGCTGTTTTCAAGGCCAAAGCTGAACGAGGGGAACGGCTTGGAACCAGGACTCCCTATGGCTGCAAAAAGGACGAGAATGACAGCAAAAAGCTGGTTTTGGACGAGGAAGCCGCCGCAATCGTGCGCCGAATCTTTGCCATGTGTGCCGCTGGCAGAGGGCCGAGTCAGATCGCCCGCAAGCTGAGGAAGGAACAAATCCTCTGCCCCACAACTTACGCCTATCAGAAGTTCGGAATTAACCACACGGCGTTAAACACAGAAAAGCCTTATCATTGGACCAGCAGCACAGTTGCCGATATGCTGGAAAACGAACTGTACCTGGGCAATACCATCAACATGAAATACAGCACAAAATCCTACAAGGATAAGCGGCATGTGGAGCATCCAAAAGAGGAATGCCTGGTATTCGAGGGGACCCACCCTGCGCTGGTCATGCAGGAGGTCTGGGACATCGTTCAGCGTGTGCGGCAGAACAAACGCCGCCCCATCAAGATGAACGAGCAGAACAAGCATTTCGGACTGGTGGTGTGCGCCGACTGCGGGGCCACCATGGTGCTGCACCGGGCGCATACGATGAAGCCCACTTGGAATAACTTTACCTGCCGCACCTATAAGAAGGAGGGGGCGGAGGTTTGTACCGCCCATTACGTCCGGGAGTGCGTGCTGGACGAGGTGGTCCTGGAGGGCCTGCGGCGCGTGACAGCGATGGCCAGGGAACACACCAGGGAGTTCGCGGAGTACATCGGCGGCAGGCAATCGGCTGAAATTCAGCGGGAAATCCGCAGGCTGGAACGGAGCTGACCGCCATGCGGAAGCGCAGCAATGAATTAGACGCTATTTTCAAGAGGCTCTACGAGGACCGGGTGCTCGGCCGCATTTCGGTGGAGCAGTTCCAGACGCTGTCCGGCAGCTACACGGAGGAGCAGGGAAAAGTGGCGGCGGAGATTCCTGCGAAAGAGGCGGCCATCCAGAAGATGCGGGATACGGTTTCCAGCACCGGCGGCTTTATTGCCAAGGCCAAGCGCTACACCGACATCACGGAGCTGACGCCGGAGCTGCTGCGGCTGTTCATTCAGAAGATCGTGGTGCATGAAAAAAGCACCAAGTGGTCGAAGAAGGCCATGCAAACCATTGAAATCCACTACAGCGATATCGGCTTCATCGGCGGAGACATTCCGCAGGGCGAGGAAAGCCCCCGGCAGGAAATCTCAGCGTGATTCCTGCCGGGGTGCTTCCCCAAACCGTAGATACCCCTGTTAAGGGGAGGCCGGCGTCCTGGAACGGTTCTCTTCCGCCGCGGCGTGGTGGTTCGGCGGGAAACCAACCATGGTTTCCGCGTCAAATTCCCACGCGCCGCGGCAAAAACCCGAGCCAGTCCGGCGTCCCGCCGGTGTTCACGCGGGATCCGATTCCGGTAATTTTGTGTTGATATACTGGATAAAGCGGAATTTTAAATCGTTCTCCTCCATCAGCTCGCTGCTGGACTCCACCTCCCAGTTGGGAAGCTTATCCAAATTTGGAAAAAATGTATCCGACTCTTTCACCTTCGTCTCCACACGGGTGAGGAAAACACGGCGGCAGCGGGAGAGGAGCGCGGCGTAAATACTCCCTCCGCCGATGATCCAAAGGTTCTCCGCCTCCGGCCCGCCGGCCAGAGCCAGGGCCTTCTCCGGCGAGGAGGCAGATTCCACCCCCTCCGGCAGGTTGCCGGCGTTCCGGGTGATGACGATGTTCCGCCGCCGGGAGAGCGGCTTACCCTCCGGGAAGGAGTTCAGTGTCAGGTGGCCCATGATCACGGTGCCGTCCAGCGTCAGGCTGCGGAACCGCTTCATATCCGTGGGAAGGGAGAAGAGCAATCCGCCGTTATGGCCGATGGCCCAGCGCTGATCCGCGACAACAATAGCATTCATAACCTTTCACCTCATACAGCAACGGGAATTTTGTCTTCAAACGGGGAGGGGGTGTAGTTCTCCACCTGGAAGCTGTCCACGCTAAAGCGGTAAAAGTCCGTGACGCCGGGGTCCATGCGAAACTCCGGAGCCGGGGCGGGAGTGCGTTCCAGCAGCTTTTCCACCAGGGGAACATGGCGGTCGTAAATGTGGGCGTCGGCGATGACGTGGACCAGCTCGCCGGCAACCAGGCCGGAGACCTGGGCGAACATATGGACCAGGACGGCGTATTGAACCACGTTCCAGTTGTTGGCGGTCAGCATATCCTGGCTTCGCTGGTTCAAAATTGCGTTCAGTACGTTCCCGGAGACGTTGAACGTCATAGAATAGGCGCAGGGGTAGAGGTTCATCTCATGAAGGTCCTGAAAATTGTAGATGTTTGTCAGGATGCGCCGGGAGGCGGGGTTGTGCTTCAAGTCGTACAGCACCCGGTCCACCTGGTCCATCTCCCCCTCGGGGTAGCGGTGCCTCACCCCCAGCTGGTAGCCATAGGCCTTGCCGATGGAGCCGTCCGCGTCCGCCCACTGGTCCCAGATATGGGCGTCTAGGTCCCGGATGTTGTTGGACTTTTTCTGCCAGATCCAAAGCAGCTCCTTCACCGCGGTCTTCCAATAGGTCCGGCGGAGGGTGAGAAGCGGAAATTCCTCCCGGAGGTCGTAGCGGTTCACGATGCCGAATTTTTTGACCGTGTGGGCCAGACTCCCATCCTCCCAGCGGGGACGGACGTCCTGGTCCGTGTCCCAGACGCCGGCAGTCAGGATTTCGCGGCAGTTTTCCAAAAAGATCTGGTCGGCACGACTCATGGGCAGCCTCCTTACGCCTTAGAGTTTGTCTCGTATCTTAACGTGCGTGGATTGCGAGGATTATGAACGAAGCCGGAACGAAAAATCCGCCATCGGAACGCAGGCGGGGAGATACGAAACAGGCGGTTCCATTCCTGCAAAATATTCTACGCATACTATAACAAATTTCAACGAATTTGTGTGCCCAAATTTTTTCAAGATAAAGCCCCCGTTTTTGCCGCTTTCTCCAAAGATGAAGCAAATCTTTCCCAAGGTTTGTTCGATATTCGGGTTGCAGGGGCCGGAAAAGTGCGCTAAGATGAGTGCAAAGCTCCCGAGCTGCGAAGCGCAGCCCGGGAGGCCGGAAAGGAGGCGGAAGGCCGTGAACGGCTATGCAACCGCAGACAAACGGGGTTACCTGAACGAGGACTTTCGCCTCTTCCACCTCAAAGACAGCCGCGCCCAGAAGCTGGACTACCACTATCACGAGTTCGACAAGCTGATCCTGCTGCTGGGCGGCAAGGTTGCCTACCTGGTGGAGGGCGTGACCTACTTTCTCCAGCCCTGGGACATCCTGCTGGTGCAGCACAATATGATTCATCGTCCCGTCATCGACCCGGCGGAGCCGTATGAGCGGGTGGTGATCTGGCTGGGGCGGGACTGGCTGGCCTCCCGGAGCGACCCCGGCGAGGCCCTGGACGCCTGCTTTGATGCCGCCCACCGCCGGGGGTTTCATCTTCTTCGGACCGGGCCGGAGCGGCGGCTGCAGTATATGCGGGCTATCCAGCATCTGGAGGAGGCCCTCCGCTCCTCGGAGTTCGGCGCGGCCCGGATGGCGGACACCCTCTGCCAGCAGCTGCTGATTGGCGTAAACCGGGACATTCTTCAGGACCGCACCGCCCAGGAGGAGACCGACAGTTATCGTATGGACCCCAAGATCGAGGAGATCCTCCGCTATATCGCCGCCAATCTGGACGCCGACCTGACGGTCAGTGCCCTGGCCCGGCGGTTCTACCTGAGCCGGTATTATTTGATGCACCGCTTTAAGGCCGTCACCGGTTATACCATCCACCAGTATGTCAGCCAGAAGCGCCTCCTCCGTGCGGGGGAGCTGATCCGATCCGGCATGCCGGTGATGAAGGCGGCGGAGCAGGTGGGCTTTTCCGAGTACTCCACCTTCCTTCGGGCCTTCCGCAACACCTTTCATATGAATCCCCGGGAATTTCGGTAAGGAGACGCCATGGAAGCGCAGAAACCTATGGAAATCAACTTCAGCAAGCAGGATCTCCGGCGGCTGATCATCCCCCTGGTCATCGAACAGCTCCTGGCCATCACCGTGGGGCTGCTGGACTCTGTGATGGTCTCTCAGGTGGGGGAGGCGGCCATCTCCGCCGTGTCCCTGGTGGACACGGTAAACGTGCTGCTGGTCAACGCGTTCTCCGCCCTGGCCACCGGAGGCGCGGCCATCGCCGGGCAGTACCTGGGCCGGGGGGAGTTCCAAAAGGCCGGCCACGCGGGAGAGCAGCTCCTGCTTTTTATGATCGAGACTTCGCTCATCATCATGGCTCTGTTCTACCTGGGCAAAGGCTTCGTGCTGAACGTGGTCTTCGGTCAGGTGGACGCGGACGTGGCGGCCTATGCCGACGCCTATTACCGGATTGTGGAGGCGTCCACACCCTTCCTGGCGGTCTACAGCGCCGGAGCGGCGCTGTTCCGGGTGATGGGCAGCTCCAAGATCTCCATGTGGGTCTCTCTGGGAATGAATATCATCAACGGCGCGGGCAACGCCCTGCTGATTTTCGGCTTCCGCATGGGCGTGGAGGGCGTGGCCATTCCCACCCTGGTTTCCCGGTTCTTTGCCGCCGCTGCTATGATCGCCCTGCTGCGAAGGCCGGACCTTCCCATGCAGGTGGAGCGGCTCAGCCTCCGGCACGACCCGTATCTCGTGAAGAACATCCTCCGCTTCGGCGTGACCAACGGCCTGGAGAGCAGCATGTTCCAGTTAGGCAAGATCCTGCTGTTGTCCACCGTCTCCGTCCTGGGCACTGCCTCCGTCGCGGCCAACGCCATCGGCAGCACCTTTGCCACCTTCCAGTGCGTGGCGGGCAACGCCCTGGGCCTGGGCATCGTGACGGTGGTGTCCCAGTGTGTGGGGGCCGGGAGCTATGATAAGGCCCGCTTTTATACGAAGAAGCTGATGAAAATGGCCTATTTCTTCATGACCCTTTCTATTGTGCTGGTCTACCTCTCCCTGCCTCTGTTCCTCCGGCTTTACAACGTCTCGGCGGAGGCGGAGAACTACGCCCGTCAGATCATCTGGATGCATGGCTTTTTCGGTATCCTGATCTGGCCGCTGTCCTTCACGCTGCCCCAGGTCCTCCGGGCGGCCGGAGACACGCGGTTTACCATGCTGGTCTCCTCCGTGTCCATGTGGACCATGCGGGTGGGCTTCGGCATTCTGCTGGGGCGTTGTCTGGGCTTTGGCGTGGTGGGCATCTGGATGGCCATGTTTGCGGATTGGATCTTGCGGATCGCCTTTTTTCTCCCCCGGTTTCACGGCCATCGCTGGGAGACCATGGGATTGGAAAAAATCTAAAAAAGGCCGGGCGGAGCGCAGGCCCCCCCGGTCTTTTTTGGATTAATAACCCCGGACCCGGTCCACCAGATGGGACAGCGGGCGGCCCTGGGCGTAGTTTTGCAGGTCCTCGCAGAACATCTCGACGTTTCGGTCGCAGGTATACCCCAGGGTCATGTTTCCCGAGACATGGGGGGTGAGGATCAGGTTCTTTGCGCTCCAGAGGGGATGGTCCGGCGGCAGGGGTTCCGGGTCCATCACATCCAGGGCCGCCCCGGCAAGGCGCCCGCCGTTCAGCGCCTCGATCAGGGCCTCCTGATCCACGGCGGTTCCCCGGCCCACGTTGACCACGCAGGCCCCGGCGGGCAGCAGGTCAATCCGCTCCCGGTTCAGGATGTGCCGCGTCTCGGCCGTGCCCGGCAGGGCCATGACGAGGTTCTGCGTCCGGGGCAGGACCTCGTCCAGCCGGAAGATGGGCAGAACCTCGTCAAAGCCGGCCGGATTCCCGGAGGGGCTGCGGCACAAACCCGTGATTTTCGCCGCCCCCATTCCCCGCAGGCGCTCCGCCACGTTCCGCCCGATGTTCCCCGTGCCCAGGATGGTGAACCGGTTGTCCCGGATAGAGCGGATGGGCAGCTTATTCTCCCAGCCCCGGGCGCGGACGATCGCCTCGTACTCCGGCATCCGCCGCAAAAGCATCAGCATCACCATCACCACGTGCTCGGCGATGGTGACGCCGTAGCAGTTGGAGTTTGTCAAAAGGCAGTTGGGATTTGCAAAAGGGGACGGTTCCCTGCAATAGGGGTCCACCCCGGCGTAGGAGCAGCAGTACCACTTTAGAGAAGCCGGGGCGGCCCGGACCAGGTCAATGGAGTGGGCGTAGAGCACTTCGCAATCCTGCACACAGGCCCGCGCCTCCTCAAACTGCTCCAGGGCAAAGAAATGCGGGGTAAAACCGGCGGATTCCGCCGTCTCCCGGATGCGCCGCTTATGCTCCTCCGTCAAAAATTCCTGATAAATACAGATGTTTCGCATAGGGGTTCCTCCTGTCAAAGTGTTTCGATTTTCGCAGTTTCCCACCGCAGCAGCGCCTCGGCGCAGCGGATGCCGTCGGCAGCGGCGGAGAGAATCCCTCCGGCGTAGCCGGCGCCCTCGCCGCAGGGGTAGAGTCCCCGAATTTCGGATTGGAAGTCCTGCCCCCGGAGAATCCGCACCGGAGATGAGCTGCGGCTTTCCACGGCGGTGAGTACCGCGTCAGGGTCGTCATAGCCCCGGAGCTTCCGGCCCAGGATGGGCAGGGCCTCCTCCAGTGCCTGCGCGACAAAGGGCGGGAGGCAGCGGTGAAGGTCTGTCCAGGTAACGCCGGGGCGGTAGGTGGGCAGCACCTTCCCCGGTCCCACGGAGGGGCGGCGGGCGAGGAAATCCCCCACCCGCTGGGCAGGGGCGCGGTATCCGCCGCCTCCCAACGCATAGGCGTTGCCCTCCAGCTCCCGCTGGAACGCGATACCCGCCAGGGGAGAGCGGCCCCCAAAGTCCTCCGGCGTAACGTTCACCAAAACCGCGCCGTTGATGTTTTCCCGGCTGCGGGCAAATTCGCTCATACCGTTGGTCACGACTCGTTCCGCTTCCGACGCGGCAGCCACCACCTCTCCGCCGGGGCAGACGCAAAAGGAGAAGACCCCCCGTCCGCTGGACAGATGGCAGGAGAGCTTATAGGTGGAGGCGGGCAGGCCGGGATGTCCGGCATACTCCCGGTATTGGACCGCGTCGCAGTCCGCCTGGCGGTGCTCGATCCGAAGACCTACAGCGAAGGACTTGGCCTCCATGGGAACGCCCCTTGTGTGGAGCATGGCGAAGGTGTCCCTGGCGGAATGGCCGGGGCAGAGGATCAGCCCCCGGCAGGGGAGCCAGGTCGTGCCCGCCGGACCCTCGGCGGTGATTCCAGCCAGGGTTCCGTCCTGTAAATCCAGGTCTGTCAAGCAGGTCTCGAAACGGATATCCGCGCCCAAGGCGAGCAGTTTCTGTCGGAGATTCTGGAGGACTGTGAAGAGATAGTCCGTGCCCACATGAGGTTTGGCATCGATGAGGATGTCCTCCGGCGCGCCGCAGGATACCAGCTGTTCTAGAATGAAGCGGTGACGGATGTCCTTCGTCCCGGTGTTCAGCTTCCCGTCGGAGAAGGCCCCGGCGCCGCCCTCGCCAAACTGGACGTTGGAGGAGAGATCCAGCTTGCCGGTGGACCAGAACCGTGCCACATCTGCCCGGCGGAACTCCACCGGACGGCCCCGCTCCAGCAGGATGGGCCGCTGACCCGCTTTGGCCAAAATCAGGGCGGCAAAGAGTCCTGCCGGCCCGGCTCCCGACACCACCGGCGGGACAGACTGCGGCGGCGCCGGAGCCGGCGGACAGTAAAGGGGACCCGGTTCCAGGCGGCTGATCTTCCGCCCCCGGCAGCGCCGGAGCACAGCGGATTCGTTGTCCACTGCGACCGCAAGGGTATAGGTTAAGGTTACATCCTCTCGGGCGTCCACGCTCCGGCGGAGTATCTTCATCGAGCGGAGATCTGCTTCCCGGAGCCGCAGCAGCCGCGCGGCCTGGGCGGCAAGCTCCGCCGCTCCCCCGCCCGGAGGCAGGCGAACGCCTTCAAGCTTCAGCATAATAGGCGGCTCCTTTCGTATCAGTATCTGGAGGCCGTTACAACGAGTAGTACAGGGTAAAATATGTGTAACCAGCTTTATTTGCGCATTATAGCACAATTTTCACGGCGGCGGAAGGGGGGCGGAGGGAGGTTTAAAATAAATTTCTAAAAAAATTTGAAAACCCCTTGACAAAATTCCGCTTTTCAGTATAATAAAACCTGTTCAGCAAACAGTATAGCGGGTTTGTGTAAAGGTAGCACAGCAGACTCTGACTCTGTATGTGAGGGTTCGAATCCTTCACCCGCTGCCAGCTCAGGAATTCCCACCACCGCTCCGTTTCCGGCTTTGCCGAAAACTGCGCTATGGTGGGAATTCCTTCGCTTTTCCGCCTGCAAACGCTTCGCTGGTTTGCGGGCGGAAGGGGAACGGAAGAACATCTGAACTGTTTGGCCTTTTCATAAAGAAACGCCTGAATCCCAAGAGGATTCAGGCGTTTCTTTATGCCCATTTTCGGGTTTTCCCTTATTTTGGGCTTTGACCGTTCACGCCTGATAAATGCTGTCAATGTAGGTCTGCATTCTGGCAGAGCTTTCATCCTTCATCCGTTCCGACGCATAGAGATCCGGAGTAAAAGCGGGCGTGACCTAGACGATGATCCTGTACGGTGTTGCTATCGCCGCTATTTTGGACCGATAGAACGGCTGCAGACGTTGGTGATGGCACTAGACAGCGAGATCGAAATGCATACGGGCAAAAGGAGAAAATTCTACCGGCAGAAGCATAAAACCCTCGAAGCCCAAGGACTCTCTCTTAAAAAGCGCATCCATCAATCTATCAAAATGTTCAGCTGCCGGCTGAGGATTTGCGCCCGGTATAGAAGCTGATATCCCCGTGATACACCAAACGATTTATGCTCCAGCCATAGAAATGCCCGAAAAGCAAAGAATTTAAACCGCCGCCCTTGCCTTTGAGAGGATGGAATTCTTTTTGATCGATATATAACTTGACTTACTGTTTCAGCTGCGATCGGGAGCGCAGTTGATATTTTTTGCAGGTGGCCCCTATGTTCATCAGAATTCAGCAGACTTTTGTGCAGAACGTTGTGCCGCCCTCCAAAGCTTGCCGCGATTTGATTCAGGTTCCCTGCACCGTCATAGCGCGGTTCTATTGCATGGATTTATGTCTCTTCACGGACCTGCTGCCATAATAAGCCCCTTCTGATGTAGCAGGAGTTTTTCTCGCCTTACCCACTCGATCTTTGATATTTCGATAGATGCAACCACCGGTTGCGAAAGTTCCAAGAAAAGTTGATAGCGTGCCGGGGGAAATCGCGGTATTATTGTGGCAAGGAGGTAAAGCTGATGTTGTCTGAAAAAATCTATACGCTCCGGCGGAAGAGCGGGCTTTCACAAGAGCAGCTTGCAGAGAAGATTGGGGTTTCCAGGCAAGCGGTGTCAAAATGGGAAGGGGGACAGTCGGCTCCGGAATTGGATAAGCTGAAGGCGCTGAGCGAATGCTTTCAAATTACCATGGACGAGCTTACCGGGAACCAGGCGCTCAGCGCATCCGGCGGCGCCATGGAGGGGAGGGAAAATCCGGCTCCCCGCAAAACCGGAGAGGGTAAAATCGGTGTCTTCCTCTGTCTCATAGGAGCCGTATGTCTGCTCCTGTTTGGCGGCCTAACCGTGATGTGCCCATCGTCCATGGACCAGATCAACGAATCGTCGAGGATTACCTTAAACGGCACGGGAATACTCCTTGCCCTGTTTGTGCTGGCGATGATAGCGGGCGTGATTCTGATTCTCAAGAAAAAATAAGTTCAGGAGGTTTGCAATGAAAGGATACGACTATCTGGCCCGCCTGTTTGCCGGGCTTGCGGTTCTGCTTTCGAATGTCATGTGCGCTGCGGTGGCGTACGGCTACTGCGCCCTTCAGTGGGGCGGCAGGTACGCAGGATACAGCGCCCCGCCGGGCGTTGCGTTTTGGCTGTGCGTTCCGTATGGGATTGGAATTATCATATGCGCTGCAATGGCCCGGTTCTTCCATAAAAAGCGGCCGAAACCTGTATAGATTCAAAAGGGACTGTTTCGATGAAAACAGTCCCTTTGCATCGCCTCGTCCCGCCGCGGACGCGTTTTTGGAATCCGCCGGGCAAAAAATTTTCGCCGCGCGGATATTTTACAAGCCAGCCCTCGAAAAAGCTGGTATAATGTCTCCAGCGAAAGAGCGGAAGGGGGCGGTTTTTTGAAAAGGGAACCGGGAACAGCAGTTTATGACAGCGGGCTGCGCCTGGAGGCGTATTGCTTCCGCCGCTCCTTCCCCGAGCATTTCCACGAGCACTATGTTGTCGGCTTTGTGGAGCAGGGGCAGGGCATCCTCCTGTGCCGGGGCGTGGAGTACGCCCTGAAAAGGGGGGACGTCGTCATCTACAACCCCGGAGACAGCCATTCCTGCGCGGAGAGCGGGGCCGCCCTGGACTACCGGGGGTTCCACATTCCCAGGGAGACGATGCTGGACCTGACGGGGGAAACGGAGGGAGACCCGCCTCGCTTTTCCCAAAATGTCGTCTGCGACGAAGCGTGCGTCCAGGGCCTCCGGACCCTTCACGACCAGGTGATGCGCGGCGTCCAGTCCTCCGGCAGGGAGGAGGAGCTGCGCCGCCTTCTGGCCCGGCTGCTGCGGCTTTGCGGCGGGCGCCCGGGTCCCTCTGCCCCGGGGAAGGCAGTGGAGCGGGCCTGTGCCTTCATGCGGGAGCACTGTGCCGAGCACGTCTCCCTGGACCAGCTCAGCGGCCTTGCGGGGCTGAGCAAGTCGGTGCTGCTGCGGGCCTTTGCCAGGGAGACGGGAGTTACGCCCTACCGCTATCTGGAGAGCATCCGCATCAGCGCGGCGAAAAAACTGCTGGAGCAGGGGGTCCCGCCTGCCGAGGCGGCGCTGCAAACCGGCTTTTCCGACCAGAGCCATTTTACCAACTGCTTCAGCCGCTACATCGGCCTGGCTCCCGGGGCCTACCGGGAAATCTTTTTGGATAAGGAGGGCGACGTGTCGTGAGATCAAAACAAGCCACGGGCCATGCCTCGGCCCTGTTTACCGTTGCCGTCTGGGGAACCACGTTCATCTCCACCAAGATCCTGCTGGCGGATTTTCAGCCAGTGGAGATTCTTTTCATCCGCTTTACCCTGGGCCTGTTAGCTTTGCTTGCGGCCTGTCCCCGGCGGCTGCGGGGAACCGGCCGCAGACAGGAGCTTACTTTTGCAGCGGCGGGCCTTTGCGGCGTGTGCCTGTACTTTCTGCTGGAAAACATCGCTCTGACCTTCACCCTGGCCTCCAATGTGGGGGTCATCATCTCCGTGGTGCCTTTTTTCACGGCGGTGCTGTCCTGCCTGGCCTTGAAGGAGAGCCGTCCGGAGGCGGGCTTTTTCCTGGGGTTTGCCGTGGCCATGGCGGGAATTTTCCTCATCAGCTTCAACGGCGCCCGGCTGGAGCTGAATCCCGCAGGGGACCTGCTGGCGCTGCTGGCGGCCCTGGTCTGGGCCGGGTATTCCGTGCTGATGAAAATGATCAGCGCCTACGGCTATCCCACCATCCTGGTCACCCGGCGGGTGTTTGCCTACGGGCTGGTGTGGATGCTCCCAGCGCTGTTTGCCTTCGACTGCCGCCTGGGGCTGGAGCGCTTTGCCAACCCCGTGTACCTGGGCAACCTGCTCTTTTTGGGCCTTGGCGCCTCGGCGGTGTGCTTTGTCACCTGGAACTATGCGGTGAAGCAGCTGGGCGCGGTGAAAACCAGCGTATACACCTACCTGGCCCCGGTGATCACGGTAGGAGCCTCGGTGCTGATTCTCCGCGAACCCATCACGCCCCTGGCGGCCCTGGGCACGGCCCTGACCCTGGCGGGACTGCTGCTGTCCCAGCGGCGGGGGAGGGCGGAGGGCTGAGAGGCCCTGGCGTGCCCCGAAAAGCAAAGGAGCTTCAGGCGAACCAAAGCTCCTCACAGGTGGTGGACACGGCGGCGGCCCCGGCGGACAGGGCGGCCATCACATCCTGCTTGTCCGACAGCAGCCCGCTGGCGATCAGCGGCTGACTGAGCTGGCCGCAGAGGCGGCTGATGACCCGGGGCATGGTCCCGGGGAGGATGTCCACAGCGTCGGCCTGGCAGCTTTGGTTCAGGACGCTGGCAAAGGACAGGGAATCCAGCAGAAAGAACCGCTGAATGGAGAGCAGCCCTAGCTCCTTGGAGCGCTGGATCAGGTTGGCCCGGGTGGAGATGATTCCGTCTGCCTGGGTGGTCTCTTGGAGGAAGTCCGCCGTGATGTCCCGTACGGCCAGGCCGTTGACCAGGTCGGCGTGGACGAAGGCCAGCTTTCCGCCCTCCTTCACCTGCCGGACCAGCTGGGCGATGTTGAGGATGGTGCCCTGCAGGATGAAGACGGCGGCGCACTCGGATTCCAGGGCGCGGGCCAGGCCCTCTTCGCTCTTGACGGCGGCGATGACGGGAGAATCCCGCAGGGATTCCAGAAATAAGGCTTTCTTGCTTTTCATGGGCGGACCTCCAGATGGCGTGGTTTTTCGATATGTGGGCAGTGTGCTCATTGTATCACAGCCAAGGAGCCAAGGGAAGGGAAAATTTTTCAGCGTTTTTTACAAGACTTTTTCTCTTGCAACTGGGCCTGGAAGATGCTATGATGAAGCGGAAAGAGGGGCGGCGGCCGCTTTAGCAGGGGACGGGAAACGCGGAGGGCGTGCGCCAGGCTCCTGTGCGGGGGGAGGCGTTCGCCCCGCTTCTGCGGCGGGCCTCAGAAGGGGCCGCCGCTTCCCGGGAATTCCCCCGGCGGAAACAAAAAATGAGATAGAGGCGCGGAGGCGAAGAAGTCGCGGGAGCCGGCAGGCTGGGAACGCGGCAGAGGCAACTCCGCCGAACTCTCCGCCCAGGCATGGGCGCAGGGTGGGTCCGGGGGGAATACCTTCGGGACTGTCCGCGGCGCTGGCGCTGCGGGGGCGCTATCCGCTTACAGAATATGCACGCGGCAAAGCGTGGAAACTGTCGGCAGGAGCGCGTCTCTGCCGGCTTTTTTCTGTTGGAAAGGCCGGATTGTGAACAATCCGTGAATGCACGTGGAAAATTCCCGCTTTTTCCGCAAAAGGCCCTATTTTTGAAAAAATTTGGAGGATATGCAAATGAAATTCAACAACCCCAAAGGCTCCATCGTCGCCATGATCACGCCCTTCCGGGAGGACGGCGGCGTCAACTTTGACGTGCTCACGAATCTGCTGGAGCGGCAGATTGCCGCCGGGACCGACGGCATCCTCACCCTGGGCACCACCGGCGAGTATCCCACCATGAGCCATGAGGAGGACGCCTCCGTCGTCGCCCATACCATCAAGGTGGTGAACGGCCGGGTCCCCGTGATCGTGGGCAGCGGCTCCAACTGTACGGCCACCCAGATGGAGAAGAGCGTGGAGTATCAGAACATGGGCGCGGACGCTCTGCTGCTGATTGCCCCGTATTATAACAAGGCCAACACCGAGGGCATGTACCGCCACTTTGCCGAGACGGCGGACAAGGTGAAGATCCCCTGCCTGTTGTACAACGTTCCGGGCCGGACCGGCTGTTCCATTCCCGTCTCCGTGGTGGAGAAGCTGGCGAAGCATCCCAACATCTGCGGTATCAAGGAAGCCAGCGGCGACATGAGCTACGCCATGAAAATCGCCCACTGTGTCGGGCCGGATTTCGCCCTCTATTCTGGCAACGACGACATCACCCTCCCCCTGATGAGCATCGGCGGCAGCGGTGTGATCTCCGTCTTTGCCAATGTCATGCCCGCCATGTGCCGCCAGATCGTGGCCGACTATGCCGGGGGGCAGCAGGATCAGGCCCTGGCCAACCACCTGAAATACCTCAAGCTAATGAACGATCTCTTTATCGAGGTGAACCCTATTCCCGTCAAGTCCGCCATGAACATGATGGGCCTGAATGTGGGACCCATGCGCCTGCCTTTGTGCGAGATGAGTCCGGAGCATCAGGCGATCCTCCGGGCCACGCTGGAGGAGGCGGGGCTGCTGTGAGGTATATTCTGATCGGCCGGGGCAAAATGGGCCGCCTGATTCAGGAGACGGCCCGGGCCGCCGGGGACGAGATCGAGGCCGCCTTCGGCCGGGATGGCCTGGACCGGCTGGGGAAGCTGGGCCGCGTGGCCGACGTGGTGATCGACTTCTCCCGGCCGGAGGCCCTGCCGGAGATCTGCTCCTATGTTCGCCGGACCGGGACGCCCCTGCTCTCCGGGACCACCGGTTTCACCGCCGGGCAGCTGCGGCAGCTGGAGGGCCTGGGCAGCGCCGCCCCGGTGCTGTGGGCGGCGAACTTCTCCCTGGGCATGGCGGTGCTGTACCGGGCGCTGGCGGAGGTTTCCGGCGTGCTGAAGCCGGACTTCGACATAGAGCTGACCGAGACCCACCACAACCAGAAGGAGGACGCCCCCAGCGGCTCGGCAAAGCTGCTGCTGGAGGCCATCGACCCCCGGCACGAGGCCCGGCTGGTCTACGGCCGGGAGGGAAACACCGGTAGGCGGGGGAAGGACGAGATCGGCGTCCACGCCCTCCGGGGCGGCACGGTGGCGGGGACCCATACCGTCCACTTTTTCGGCCCGGACGAGGAGCTGGAATTCACCCACCGGGCGGCCAGCCGGCAGATTTTTGTCAACGGCGCGCTGCACATGGCCCGGCTGCTGCCGGGAAAGCCCAACGGGACCTATGATCTGCAGAAAATTCTGTTTGGAGAGTGACGCCTTATGAACGCGCAGGAAATCATCAACTATATCGCGAACTCGGAGAAAAAGACGCCGGTGAAGCTCTACGTCAACACCACCGGGCCGGTGGACTTCGGCTCCGCCAAGGTCTTTGGCTCCGGGAACAGCTTTACCGTCTTTGGCGACTGGGCCGAGCTGGGTCCTATCCTGGAGGCCAGCCGGGACCGCATTGCGGACTGCGTGGTGGAGAACGACCGGCGAAATTCCGGCGTGCCTCTGCTGGACCTGAAGAATGTCAAGGCCCGGATTGAACCCGGCGCCATCATCCGGGAGAAGGTGGAGATCGGCGAGGGGGCCGTGATCATGATGGGGGCCGTGATCAACATCGGGGCCGTGGTCGGCCCGGGCACCATGATTGACATGGGGGCTGTGCTGGGCGGCCGGGCCACGGTGGGCAGCCGCTGCCATATCGGAGCCGGAGCCGTGTTGGCCGGGGTGGTGGAACCCGCTTCGGCCACGCCTGTCGTCGTGGAGGACGGCGTGCTGGTGGGGGCCAATGCCGTGGTCATCGAGGGGGTCCATATCGGCCGGAACGCCGTGGTGGCGGCCGGGGCGGTGGTGATTGAGGACGTGCCTGAAAACGCCGTGGTGGCCGGAAGCCCCGCCCGGGTCATCAAAATGAAGGACGAAAAAACCGAGGGCAAGACGGCGCTTGTGGACGCGCTGCGCAAGCTCTGAGGGGGTTCCGGGCCTCCCGGCGGATTTGCCGCCGGGAGGCCCGGTTCCTTGACGGGACGGAGGGATGCGGCCTCTTTTGAAAGACATGGGTTCCCGGCGCGGACATGCCAGGGACCTGCATCCATGCAGCGCTCCGGACGGACTTCGGGCCGGGGAAGGCATGCGGAGGATTAACGCCGGCGCTGCGGAAAAGAAGCTGCCTTTTTCCGTAGAGAGGCGGTATAAAAGCGCAGCCGGCCGCGTATGCGGCCGGCTGCGCCTGGTTTTGTTGCGCCTGTTGCTGCACACAGGCGAAGAGAACGATTGACTCCGTTTCTGCCGCGATGGCTGCGGCAAAATGCCTCCGGGTTTCGGGGGAAGAATTACTTCTTTCCCTCCCACTTGGTGACGCAGACGGAGCAGGCAATGTCGCCGGTGACGTTCAGGCAGGTGCGGCCCATATCGAAGATCCGGTCCACCGCCACGATGAGGCCGATATACGCCACGGGAATGCCCAGGGCCTCCAGCACCATGGCCAGCATAATCATGCCCGCGCCGGAGACGCCGGCGGTTCCGATGGAGGCCAGAGTGGCGGTGACCACAATGATGATCATCTGCGTGATGGTCAGGCTGATGTTCGCGCAGGAGGCCAAGAACACGGCGGCCACGCACTGATAGATGGCGGTGCCGTCCATGTTGATGGTGGAACCCAGGGGCAGGACAAAGGCGGCGATGTCGTCCTCCGCGCCCAGTTCGGCGGCGCACTCCTTGGAAACCGGCAGGGTGGCCGCGGAGGAGGTGGAGGTGAAGGCGAAGATCATGGCGGCAAAGGCGCCCGTGAAGAACTTCACGGGACTCATGCCGGCGAAAATCCGGGCGGAAGCGGAGTACACCAGCACGGCGTGGACAATGTAGCCCAGATAGGCGCACACGATGACCAGCAGCAGGGATACCAGGATCTCGGAACCCTGCGTTGCCACCACCCAGGCCATGTAGGTGAACACGCCGATGGGAGCCAGGCTGATGATAAAGCCCATCAGCTTTTCAATCACGGAATAAGCCGAGGAGACAAAGTCCCGGCAGAGCTTCGCCTTCTCCCCGGCGGCCAGGATGGACCCGCCGAAGAACAGGGAAATCACGATGACCTGAAGCATGTTGGCGTCGGTGAAGGATTTCCACATATTGGTGGGGAAGATGGACACCAGGGTGGACATGAAACCGCCGAACTCCTTGACCTCGTACTCCGCACTCTCGGGGTCCAGGATGGGGAACAGGCCCGCAGATTTAAAGATGTTGGCGAAGGCCAGGCCGATGACGCAGGCGATGGCGGTGGTGACCAGGAAGTAGCACACGGTCTTCACGCCCACGGAGCCGACCTTGCGCATGTCGTTCATGGAGAGGATGCCGTCGATCATGCTCAGAAGCACCACGGGCACTACGATGAATTTCAGCAGGTTTACGAAAATGTCTCCAAAGGGCTTTAAAAAGTCGGCGGTCAAGCTGGCGAAGCCCCCGAAATAGCAGACCAGGCCCACCGCAATGCCCAAAATCAGCGCGATAAAAACCTGCGCGGGCAGGCTGAGTTTCTTACTCATATTCTCACCTCATAAAAATAAAATAGCGGAGGATTTCCGCCGGAACACGGGGGCTTTTGTACAGGTTTTCCGGCGGGAACCTGCTCCAGGATAAACAGATTATACCAAAAAAGGCCCGGGCTGTAAAGGGCATACAGGGGAATTGTGAAAAAAATATGAACGGGGACGCCCGCCTGCCGGACATCCCCGCTTTTTCCTATTCGCCTTTTACCGGATAGCCGCAAAAACGGATGGCCGCCTTTGCCAGCTCCTCGGTGGGGTCGATATGGGGCAGGCTCAGGCCCAGGGCCTGGAAGGCCAGGGGCAGCTCCGTGCAGGCCAGGATGAAAAAGTCCGCCCCCCGGCGGGACAGCTTCTGCGTGACGGAGAGGAAGGCCGGCCGGTACGCCTCCGGCGGCGCGCCGGCCTTGACGCCCTGATAAATGACCTCCATCAGCGCCCTCTGCTCCGCCGGGTCCGGAATCAGGAAGGGCACGCCCTCCGCTGTCAGAGCGTCCTGGTACACGCCCGCCGCCAGGGCACCGGAGGTTGCCAAAACCGCCGCCGTTTTGCCCGGGAATCGTGCCCGGCAGGCCTTTGCCGCCGCGCCGATCATGCTGAGGAAGGGCAGATGCGTCAGCGGCTCCAGGCGAGGGAGGAAGCAGTGGGCGGTGTTGCAGGGCATGATGATGCAATCCGCCCCGTACAGCTCCAGCTTTCGAAGGGAGTCCGCCATGGCGGGAACCGGGTCCTCTCCGCCGTGGAGCAGGGCGGCGGTGCGGTCCGGAATGGAGGCGTTGCTGTCTATGTAGATCCGGATATGATCGCTGTCCCGGGCGGCACTGGTCAGAGAGACGATTTTTTGGAACAGGTCCGCTGTGGCCATGGGACCCATGCCGCCTAAAATGCCGATCGTTTTTTTCATAAAGTCCTCCCGCATCCTGGCTGCGGCTTCGGCCCGCGTCTGGGCCGCCGGGGCGCGGATGCTGTCTGCCGTGTTCATGTTATGGAGCATAGCCCCAGAAGCTGGGGAAGAGCAGCTCGCTGCCCACCTTCAGCGTCAGGAGAATCAGGACCACGATGACCGTGGGGCGGACGATCCTGCTGCCGTTTTTGATGGCCAGGCCCGAACCCAGGTAATGCCCCGCAATGGAGGCCACAGAGGCAACCAGCCCCACGCCCAGGAATACGTAGTTCGACGCCAGCTGCGTCACCAGACTGCCGATGTTGGACGAGAGGTTGATGACCTTCACGCCGCCCGCCGCGTGGCGGGTGTCCAGCTTGGCGGCGCGGATGAAGAGAATCATCAAAAAGGTGCCGGTCCCGGGGCCGTAATAGCCGTCGTAGCCGCCGATGAAAAAGGACGCCGCCCAGATAATGGCCCGCTGCTTTTTCGGGTCGATCTCCCCCGGCTCGTCGGGCCATTCCCGGCCCTGGAGGGTGATGAACGCCACCACCGGTAAAACCAGCAGCAGCAAATATTTCAGCACTGCGTCCGGCGTGCGGTGCTGGAGCCAGGTGCCCGCCGAGGAACCCACCAGGGCAAAGAGAATCGCCGGACCGAACAGATGCCAGCGGACATAGCCGCTGCGGATAAAGCGGGCGGCGGAAAACACCGTGCCGATGGAGGCGGAGACCTTGTTGGTGCCCAGGGCGTAAGGTGTAGGGAGGCTGCCGAAGGCGATGAGGTGGGTGGGGACGGAGATGATGCCGCCGCCGCCGGCGATGGCGTCCATGAAGGATGCCAGGAACACCCCCGCGCATACCAGCGCCACCACCCAGAGGGGGAAGCCGTCGATCTTGAAATCTGCCAGGGCCTGGAGCATGGAAAAGACCTCCTAAAAAGATGGGTGCGCACAAAGCAATCCCTACTATAGCAGGGGACGGCGGTAAAATCAACCGGATTTCTTTCGCCTTTTCAAACAGATTGTTGGTTTTTCTCGCTGTCCTTTGCACACATTGCCGAAGGTACACAGAAAATATTGTGAATCTCGCGGCAATTTTGGGGGAACCTGCTAAAACAGAGGCATCATTTTCGACAGGACCATCCTTGACGCTATTTTCCAAAAGAAGTATAATATTCAAGAATAGGCCGAGCTTTACTAATCAAACGGCCCGCCGGGAATGCAGCGGCGGGCAGGGCGCCTCCGGAGGGGCGTCCGGGAAATCGGCGGGCCGCTCGCCTAAAAGCGGCAGCGGCGGGTTTGGAAGGGCGTGGGCCCTTACCGTCCCGCGGCTATGCACGGAGGTTGACTATGGCAAAAATTAATCACGCCGAACAGTTTCACGCCGGCACGCTGAGCGACGGCTGGCGATGGTTCGGCGCCCATCCGGAGAAGATAAAGGACGAGCAGGGCTGGCGCTTCCGGGTGTGGGCCCCTCATGCGCAGAGTGTATGCGTGGTGGGAGACTTTAACAACTGGACAAGCGGCGTCCACAACCTTGCCCAAAACGGCCAGATCTGGGAGGGATTTATCCCCGGCCTGCCGGAATACACATCGTATAAATACGCCGTCACCGGACCCGACGGGGAGGTGCGGCTGAAGACGGACCCCTACGCCTTCCACTGCGAGACCCGCCCCGCCACCGCCGGCAAGCTCTATGATATCGAGGGGTTTAAGTGGACCGATGCCGCCTTCCTCAGCAAGCAGGCCAAGCATCCGGTCTATGACTCCCCGCTGAACATTTACGAGGTTCATCTCGGATCCTGGCGAAAGCGGCCAAACGGCGATTTTTACGACTACAAGGACATGGCCAGGGAGCTTGCCGCCTACGTCAAGGAGATGGGCTACACGGCCATTGAGCTGCTGCCCGTGCTGGAGCACCCCTTCGACGGGTCCTGGGGCTATCAGTGCACCGGCTACTTCGCCCCCACCTCCCGCTATGGAACGCCGAAGGATTTTTTGTGGTTTGTCAACCATATGCATAAAAACGGCATCTCCGTCATTTTGGACTGGGTCCCTGCTCACTTTTGCAAGGATTCCCACGGCCTCTACGAGTTCGATGGCGGCTGCTGCTACGAGTACAGCGACCCCAACAAGTGGGAACACGCCTCCTGGGGCACCCGGGTGTTCGACTACGGGCGGCCCGAGGTGAAGAGCTAACAGTTCTCCTCAGCCAGCTTCTGGCTGGAGGAGAGCCACATCGACGGGCAGCGGGTCGACGCCGTGGCGACCATGCTCTACCTGGACTACAGCCGCCAGGGCGGCGCCTGGACCCCCAACAAATACGGCGGGCATGAGAACCTGGAGGCCATCGACTTTTTGCGGGAGCTGAACGCCATGGCCTTCTCGGTGAAGCCCGGCGCGATGATGATCGCTGAGGAATCCACCGCCTGGCCCATGGTCAGCCGTCCCGCCGCCGTGGGGGGCCTGGGCTTTAACCTGAAGTGGAACATGGGCTGGATGAACGACATGTGCCACTATTTGAAGTTGGACCCCTGGTTCCGCCAGGACCACCATAAGGACATCACCTTCTCCATGATGTATGCCTTCTCCGAGAACTTCGTGCTTCCCATCTCCCACGACGAGGTGGTCCACATGAAGGGCAGCGTGGTGGGCAAGATGCCCGGGGACTACACGAACCAGCTGCGCTGCACCCGGGGCTTTTACGCCTACCTCCTGGCCCACCAGGGGAAAAAGCTCCTCTTCATGGGCGCGGAGCTGGTCCAGTGGCACGAGTGGAACGACAAGGAGTCTTTGGACTGGTACCTGCTGGACAACGAGGAGAACCAGAAAATCCACCGCTTCTTCAAAGAGGCCAACGCCTTCTACAAGAGGGAACCCGCCCTGTGGGAGGTCGATTTCAGCTGGGAGGGCTTCGAGTGGCTGGTGGTGGATGACAACCACAACAACGTGGTGGTGTTCCTCCGAAAGGATAAAAAGGGCCGGGACCTGCTGTGTGCGGTGAACTTCTCCCCCAATACTTACGAGGGTTACCGAATGGGCGTCCCCGCCCACAAGCAGTATGTCCCCGTCTTCAACACCGACGCCGAGGAGTACGGCGGCGACGGCTTCGGCGACCGGGACCCCGTGCCCGTGGAGGCCGTGGAGTCCCACGGCAAGGAGTACTCCGCCGCCATCCGGATTCCGGCCTTCGGCGCGGTGTTCCTCCGGGGCGAGGGCGCGTTCCCCAAGCCGAAAGCGGTGAAGCCGGTGAAGGCCGCCAAGGCCGGGAGCGCCGCTAAGCCGGCTCTGGCCAAGGTACTCAAAGCGCCCAGGGCCGTCAAAGCCATAAAAGAGTCCGCAGGCGCAAAGGCGGAAAAGGCCGCCAAGTCCCCCAGAAAGCCCAGAGCGAAAAAATAGGCAAAGGAGCTGAAAGAGACATGAAGAAAGAATGCATTGCCATGCTGCTGGCCGGAGGACAGGGCAGCCGCCTCTACGTCCTCACAGGAGACATGGCAAAGCCCGCCGTTCCCTTCGGCGGCAAGTACCGCATCATTGACTTCCCCCTCTCGAACTGCACGAATTCCGGTATTGACACCGTGGGCGTGCTGACCCAATACCGGCCGCTGGAGCTGAACAGCTATATCGGCAGCGGCCAGCCCTGGGATTTGGACGGTTCCTCCGGCGGCGTCCACATTCTGCCCCCCTATCAGGGCAGCAAGGGCGGAACCTGGTACAAGGGCACCGCCAACGCCATCTATCAGAACCTGGGCTTCATCGACATGCACCAGCCGGAATATGTGGTCATCCTCTCCGGCGATCATATCTACAAGATGGACTATTCCGACATGCTGGCCCGGCACAAAGCGGCGGGCGCCGCGTGCACGATCTCCGTCATGGAGGTGCCCTGGGCGGAGGCGCCCCGCTTCGGCATCATGAGCGTGGACGGCGACGACATGATCACCGAGTTTGCCGAAAAGCCCAAGGAACCCAAGAGCAACCTGGCCTCCATGGGCATTTACGTATTCTCCTGGAAGGCCCTGCGGCAGTACCTCATCGACGATGAGAACACCGAGGGGTCGGAGAACGATTTCGGCAAAAACATCATCCCCACGATGCTGGGCAACCACGAGCGCATGGCCGCCTACCGTTTCGACGGTTATTGGAAGGACGTGGGCACCCTGGAGTCCCTGTGGGACGCCAACATGGACATGCTGGCCCTCGAGTCCGGCCTGGATCTGCGGGATCAGTCCTGGCCCATCTACGCCCGGTCCATCAGTGCGCCGCCCGCCTTCCTGGGCACGAACTCCTCCGTCACCCATAGCGCCGTGAACCGCGGCAGCGTGCTGGAGGGAACGGTGGAAAACTCCGTGCTCTCTCCCAACGTCACCGTGGGCGAGGGCGCCGTGGTCCGTTATTCGGTGCTGTTCCCCGGCGTGGTGGTGGAACCCGGCGCGGTGGTGGAATACGCCATTTTGGGCGAGGGCTGTAAAATCGGCAAGGGCTGCCGCGTGGGCGGCACGCCGGAAAATACGCCGGAGGGCTGGGGCCTGACGGTGCTGGCTCCGGGCTGCGGATTGCCGGAGGGCAAGAGCGCCAGGGCCGGCGTCATGCTCAACCGCAATGGTGAGGAGGTGTCCAAATGAACGGACTGCACGGAATTATTTTCACCTATGAGCGCCGCGGGAACCTCCAGGAGCTGGGTTCCATCCGCTCCCCGGCTTCCATTCCCTTCGGCGGAAGGTTCCGGGCGGTGGACTTCGCCCTGTCCAACCTGGTCAACGCCGGGGCCACCGACGTGGGCATCATTCTCCATGGGCACTATCAGAGCCTTTTGGATCACCTGGGCACCGGCAAGGACTGGGACCTGAGCCGTAAGCGGGGCGGCCTGCGGCTGCTGCCTCCGTTCAATTATAAAGGCAATTGGGGCGCCATGCCCTACCGGGGGCATATGGAGGCCCTGGCTGCCGTGCGAACCTATCTGGAGGATATCCGGCAGGACTATGTGGTCATGTTGGACGGCGACCTGGTGGCGAACCTGCCCTTGGGCGAAATCTATGAAAACCATGTGAAATCCGGTGCGGATATCACCGTCGTCTGTGCCAACGACAGCTTCATGACGGAGGATGGCACCTACTTCCAGGTGGGCGAGAGCGGACGGATTACGGAGGTCTTCGTCAATCCCCACACGCCCCGGGGCCTGCGGGGCCTAGGGACCTATGTGGTGTCCAAGAAGCTGCTTTTGGAGCTGGTGGACGACTGTGCCGCCAAGGATCAGATCAGCTGGCGGGGCGACGTGCTCCAGGCTAGGAAGGGCAGTCTGAAAATCCAGAGCTATATCTTCAAGGGCTACGCCGCTCAGATCCGCTCCGTTCAGGAGTACTACGACCGCAGCATGCAGCTGCTGGACCCCGCTATCCGGGTGGACTTGTTCTGCGCCCTGCGGCCCATCCGGGCCAAAAACGCGGACCTCAGCTCCACCTACATCGGTCCCGGCGGCCGGTGCATCAACTCCCTGGTGGGCGACGGCTGCTCCATCGAGGGCGTGGTGGAGAACTCCATCCTCTTCCCCGGCGTGGCGGTAGAGGCCGGCGCGGTAGTGCGCAACTGCGTGATTTTCAAGGAGTCCATCGTCCGCAAGGATGCCCAGCTCAGCTATATCATCGCCGACAAGGATGTGGAGGTTCTGCCGGGCCGTACCCTGATGGGCCATGCTACCTATCCCATAGTCCTGGCTAAGGGCAGCAAGATATAAATTTCCATAAAAGGGGGGCGTCCTCGTCCCCCTTTTATGATTGAAGGTCCCTTTATCAAATATGTGTTGCGGGAGCATGACCCCGGCAATTTCACAATACCAGCTTGAGTTGGTTCAGGGCAGACGCCATAATCAAGGCGCTAAACCGGGAGCCTGGAGGGGAGAAAAGTTCTGTGGAGATTGCTTTACTGCAAATAGCGGCGCAGGACACGCTGGACGGTACACTTGACAAAGGTGTTTTATTTTGCCGCAAGGCGAAAGAGATGGGGGCGGATGTTGCATTGTTCCCAGAAATGTTCAGCAACGGATATGATATTTACGGCCGTCCGGTGGCTGACTGGGTTCGGGAGGCGATTCCGGCAGACCATACGTTTATTAAGGCGTTTCAGGCGCTTTCAAAAGAATTGAACATGGCGATTGGAATTACTCTGCTTGAAGAATGCGAAACAGGTCCCCAAAATACATTGATTCTGTTTGACCGTTTTGGAAAGCAGGTTCTCAAATATTCCAAAGTACATACCTGTGATTTTGATGTGGAGAGAAATTTGACGCCTGGAGCTGACTTTTATGTTGCAGACCTTGATACAAAATCTGGAATCGTGAAAGTCGGAGCGATGATATGCTTTGACCGTGAATTTCCTGAAAGCGCGAGGATTCTTATGCTTAAAGGCGCCGAGGTCATACTTGTGCCAAATGCCTGCCCAATGGAGATAAATCGTTTGTCGCAGCTCCGGGCAAGGGCATATGAAAATATGCTTGGAATCGCAACCTGTAATTATCCCATAAGCGTTCCGAATTGCAACGGACATTCCAATGCTTTTGATGGCGTCGCATATCTTCCTGAGCGTTCAGATTCCAGGGATACTTGTATTCTGGAGGCAGATGAATCAGAAGGAGTATGGATTGCGGTTTTTGACATGGACATGATTCGGAACTACCGCCGGAAAGAGATTCATGGGAACGCTTACAGGCATCCGTGCAAATATGGAATTCTTTGTTCAGAGGAAATCAATGAGCCTTTTGTCCGGGAGGATTACCGAAAGTAGGCAGGCGGCGGCATAGCTTCTCTGCTTTGGGTATTTCAACGGATGTTTTTCTGAAACAGCGTTTAGCAACGCCAATCCAAAAAGAGAGGATTGAAAGGCCGGATTGACCTGGGTCCCTTTTTTTGGTATAATGAAAGAAACGTGCCGCTGCGGTCGTTTTCCGCGAATTCCCCGAAGCCCGAGGGCCTCGGGCTGATATGAAAAGGAGTAAACATATGAAAATTCTGTATGTGTCCAGTGAAGCGGTTCCCTTCTGTAAGACCGGCGGTCTCGCCGACGTGGCCGGCTCTCTGCCGCCCGCTTTGGCAGAGCAGGGGGCCGAGGTGGCAGTGGTCCTGCCCCTTTACGAGCGGGTCCGGGACCGTTTCGGCAGCCAGATGAAATTCGAGTGCTACGACTATGTGAACCTGGCCTGGCGGCACAGCTACTGCGGTTTGTTCTCTATGGAGAAGGACGGCGTGACCTGGTACTTCCTGGACAATGAGCAGTATTTCAACCGGGGCACTCTCTACGGCCAGGCCGACGACGGCGAGCGCTTCGCCTTCTTCTCCCGGGCGGTGGTGCGGATGCTGGACCACTTCAAATTCTGGCCCGAGGTCGTCCACTGCAACGACTGGCAGTCCGCCCTGGTGCCCATCTATCTGAAGGACGACGGCGTCCGGGAGGACCGTTACCGCTCCATCAAGACCGTGTTGACCATCCACAACGTGGAATACCAGGGCCGGTATAATCCCTACGTTTTGGGCGAGCTGTTCGGCCTGGATACCGGTTGGGTGAAGGACGGCACGCTGCTGATGGACGGCGACGTGAACCTGCTCAAGGGCGCCGTCTTATGCGCCGACGCTGTCAACGCCGTCTCTCCCACCTACGCCAACGAGCTGAAAATGCCCTATTTCGCCCACCGGATGGAGGGCATTATGCGCCAGTGCTCCGACAAGCTCTCCGGCGTGCTGAACGGCATCGACATGAAGCTTTATGATCCCAGGACCGACAACCGCATCGTGAAGAACTTCTCCGCTGAGGACATGACCGGCAAGGACGCGTGCAAGGCAGAGCTTCGGCGGATGGTGGGTTTGCGGGAGGAGGCGCACACCCCCATTGTGGCCATGGTCAGCCGCCTGGTCTCCCACAAGGGTTTGGACTTGATTTGCGAAGTGCTTCATGATATGATGGAACTTCCGATGCAGATGGTGGTTCTGGGCACCGGGGATCAGCGGTATGAGGAATTCTTCCACTGGGCCGCCCAGCAATATCCCGGCCGGATGGCTGTCCGCATGGACTACAACGAGGATTTGTCCATGGCGATTTACGCCGGCGCGGACCTGTTCCTCATGCCTTCCAAGAGCGAACCCTGCGGCCTGAGCCAGATGATCGCCATGCGCTACGGCACGGTGCCCATCGTCCGGGAGACCGGCGGCCTGAAGGATACGGTCCAGCCCTGTGAGTCCTGGCGGGACGCCGGAAACGGCTTCAGCTTTACGAACTATTCCAGCGGCGACATGCTCCACGTCATCCGGGAGGCCGTGTATCTCTACAAGGATTATCCCGATGTCTTCGGCCGGCTGCGGCAGCGGGCCATGTCCTGCGATTTCAGCTGGGCCCGTAGCGCGCGGGAGTATCTGCGCATTTACGCCACCATTACCGGCCAGGCTTGGCCGATTCCCAGCGATACCCGTCGGGCGGCGGAGATGTCCCCGGAGGAAGCTGCCCCTTTTGCGGAGGTTGCTCCGGCCGAGGAGGCTGCTCCTGTTGAAGAGGCTGTCCCTGTCGTGGAAGCCGCTCCGGCTGAGGAGGCTGCTCCTGTTGAAGAGACTGTCCCTGTCGTGGAAGCCGCTCCGGTCGAGGAGGCTGCTCCTGTTGAAGAAGCTGTCCCTGTCGTGGAAGCCGCTCCGGCCGAGGAGGCTGCTCCTGTTGAAGAAGCTGTCCCTGTCGTGGAAGCCGCTCCGGTCGAGGAGGCGGTTCCCGCTGAAGAAGCTGTCCCTGTCGTGGAAGCCGCTCCGGCTGAGGAGGCTGCTCCTGCCGGGAAGGCTGCGGCAGAGGCTGCCGAGGAAATTGTTCCTGCCGTAGAGACCGTCCCGGCCCCCGCAGAGGAGAAGCCGGCCAAGAAGGGCCGGAAGGCTGTCTCTAAGTCCACGTCCAAGGCCGCAAAGTCCGAGAAGAAGGCGGCAAAGAAAACAAGCGCTAAGAAAGGAACCGCAGGAAAGTAAACGTCTGCGGAATGAAAACGCCTATGACATCGATTACGACAAAAGAACTGGAACAGGCCCTGTCCGCCAAGCTGATGACCAACTTCGGCAAAGCTGCCGATGAGGCCACCGAGGGCGAGATGATGCGGGCCAGCGCCCTGGTCCTCCGGGACATGATGGCGCTGCGGGAGGTTGAGACGCGCAAAAAGACCCGCAAGGATCAGAAAAAACAGGTTCATTACCTGTCCATGGAGTTCCTCATGGGCCGGAGCCTGATGAAAAATGCCTATAACCTGGGGCTGCTGCCTCAGCTGAAGGAGGCCCTGGAGCACATGGGCTTTAAGGCCGGGGACATCTTTGAGATGGAACCGGACGCGGCGTTGGGCAACGGCGGTTTGGGCCGCCTGGCCGCCTGCTACCTGGATTCCATGACCACCCTGGAGATTCCCGCCACGGGCTATTCCATCTGCTATGAGCTGGGATTGTTCAAGCAGAAGATCGTGGAGGGCCAGCAGGTGGAGCTGCCCGACCACTGGAAGGACCTGGGTGCGGCCTGGCTGCTGCCCAAGCCCGCCGAGGCCCAGATGGTCTCCTTCGGCGGCACGATCCGGGAGTTCTGGGCCGACGGCCATCTCCACATCGTCAATGAGAACGCCACCACCGTTCAGGCAGTGCCCTATGACATGGAGATCGCCGGTTATGACACGGAGCATGTCAACGTCCTGCGTCTGTGGGACGCCCGGCCCACGAAGGCCATCGACATGGACCTCTTCGGCCGGGGCGAGTACCTCAAGGCGGCGGAGGAGGAGGCCATGGCCGAGGCCATCGCCAAGATCCTCTATCCCGAGGACAACCACGTGGAGGGCAAGTCCCTTCGCCTCAAGCAGCAGTATTTCTTCGTTTCCGCCACCATCCAGTCCATCACCGCCAAACACCTGGATACTTACGGAACGCTGAAGAATTTCCACGAGAAGAACGTCATCCAAATCAACGACACCCATCCCACCCTGGTCATCCCGGAGCTGATGCGGGTCCTGATCGACGACACCGGCATGAACTGGGACGACGCCTGGTATATCACCACCCGCTCCGTGGCCTATACGAACCACACCGTCCTGGCCGAGGCCCTGGAGCGCTGGCCGCAGACCCTGATGGAGCGCCGCCTGCCTCGTATCTGGCAGATCATCCAGGAGATTTCCAACCGCTGGCAGCGCAAGGTGGAGGATTACTACCACGACCCCGCCAAGACGAAGAGAATGGCCATCATTTGGGACGGCGAGGTGCGCATGGCGAACCTGTGCATTGCCGGCGGCATGGCCGTCAACGGCGTCAGCGCTCTGCATTCCGACATCCTGCGCAACGACGTCTTCAAGGATGCCTGCGCCATGGAGCCGCGGAAGTTCCAGAACGTCACAAACGGCATTGACCACCGCCGCTGGCTCAGCGAGATCAACCCCGGCCTGGACAGCTTGATCCGTGAGCTGACGGGAGGGGATGCCTACCTTTCCGACGCGTCTGTCCTTCAGAAGCTGGACGCCTATGCCGGCGACAAGTCCGTGCTGGAACGCCTGGCCGAGATCAAGCGGAAAAACAAAGAGGCCTTCGCCGTCCACGCCAAGCGGAGCCGGGGCGTCCTCCTGAATCCCGACGCCATCTTCGATGTCCAGGTGAAGCGCCTGCATGAGTACAAGCGCCAGCTGCTGAATGTGCTGCATATCATCGCCCTCTATCAGGACTTGCGGGACAATCCAAACGCCATCGTACAGCCCCACACCTTCCTCTTCGGCGCGAAGGCGGCCCCAGGCTATGAGGTGGCAAAGCGTATTATCCGCCTGATCAACTCCCTGGCAGACCAGATTGCCCACGACCCCATCTGCAAGGATAAGCTGCAGGTGGTCTTCCTGGAGAACTACCGGGTCTCCCTGGCGGAGGTGCTGAT
>JAAVYM010000029.1 GCA_022791135.1 Oscillibacter sp. | reverse complement strand
TGATGCAGATCAGCGAGTCGGCCTTGGCCCGGCACTTCGCCGTTTGATGCTGGGGGTCTTAGTCCCGGCCCGGTTTGAGTTGGGCGAAGACCTCCCGGATGGCGATGTCCTCCATGCTGGAAATCCACAGCCGCTTCATGGGCTTGCTGCCTCCGGCCAGATGGTAGGCGGTACGGAAAATCAGTTCCCCCTCCCGGCCAGCGTCGCAGTCGTTCACCACCTCGGACACGTCCTCCCGGCGCAGCAGGGTCCGCAGGGTGTCGAACTGGCCCCGCTTGTCCTGGCCGACGGTGAAGCGCCAGTTTTCCGGCAGGATGGGCAAATCCTCCTGCCGCCACTTGCCGTAGCGGGGGTCGTACACCGCAGGCTCGGCCAGCTCCGCCAGATGCCCCACGCACCAACTCACCAGCCAGCCCCCGCCCTCCATGTGGCCCTCCTTCCGGGCCGTGGCCCCCAGCACCTTGGCAATGCTCATGGCAACCGGCGGCTTCTCCGCAATCACCAGCTGATACAAAAGAGACAGGGGGCAAATTGAGTGCCGCCCTTAAAGCAGCAGCGGCAGAGGTTGACAAAATCCGGGCAGAGTGTAACGGGTTCGGAGACCTTGGGCTTGTGCAAAACTGGCTGGACGGGGATCAACGGCGGTTTGATGCCCTTGGAAAAACCGATTTGCCAGGTGGGCAATCGTGACCGGCGGCGGGGATTCTGTGCCGCTGTTCACTCCTGAAGAGTTGGCAGCAATGGCCACCGCCGCTGAAGAAGCCCAGCGAGAATTTGACGAATGGACCGAAGAACTCCAGACACCGGCAGCAAAAGCGGAGGCCGCGCTACTGGCGCAGGAGTTGGCGGCAACATAGGATGCTTTCGTACAGGATTGCGCTGCGGGGGAAGTGTCACACCATAAAAAGGCTGGCCCTCTGTCAGATCGGCGGGCTGTCCTGGAATATCGCGGACTCCGAGTGTTGCGGTGGATTGAACGGCAGGGCGCGGTTTTCTATCCTGGAAAGCTAGAGCGAGAAACCGCCAAGCGATATTTGCGAGATATGCCCGTGGTTTTTCCTGAGCTTGTGGGGGAACTATCTGCGATTTACCTGTATCGACAGGGTGAACAGGAAACGGAGCGCCTACGGAAAAGTGATGCAATTATCTGGAAGGACGTAACCTTGGACGGCTTTGGGACATTGTATGCCGTCGGTATAAGCCTGGAGGCAGTCGAGCGGGGGAGTAAATACACAAAATTTGTGTTTCTGCATGGGTTGTGCCATATCCGCGTCAGTGGGGTTCACTCTCTGGCGTTCCGCCAGCAGCTTAACCGCATGATCGAGCGATTCAACCAGGAAACCGGGAGCCACATTGTCAACGACTACTGCGAATAGCCCTAGAACGGCCCAGAGAGGCCCCAGGAGGCTTTGGGAGCGGGAGCATGGGGAGAACATATGCGAGGCTTCCTGGCCTTGCTGTGCGGTTTTAGAGGCTATCACGAAAGGAATTGAACCAGTGAAACGGAGAGAAATGAGGTTTGACGCAACGCCGCTGTCAGGTGGGTTGACAGAGTTTGTCACACCGCAAGAAGCGCATGAGCATTTGACCGGCCAGCAGGAGGGCGCAGAGGCGGCCCGCCTGCGGATGCTGGCCCGGATGGGCTTGACCCAGGAGGACAGCCCTGCCGCTGATGCGCGGGACCGCATGATACAACGGCGGGAACGCCGAGGACAATAGCAAAACTGAACCGGGGTGGGGTTATTTCCTGCCCCGGTTTTGTTGTCCTATGGAATGTCCGCCGGACAATCCGTAGGACGTTCCGCAGGAAAATCCATGGAAAATCCGACTATAACCGCAACCTATACCGTAACCTTACCAAACCAGATAAAGATATTTGTGCATCTGGTGATGCGAGAAGATGCGAAACGGCCGGGGAGAGAATCCCCGGCCCGTGTGCTTTAATTCCAGTTGATAGCTTCATGGGGAACCGTCTGCCCCCTTGCGTACTCTGCCCGCGCCTCCCGGATTGCCTCTACATCGTCCGGCGTTGCCGTCTCCACTGGCTCCCCGTTCTCCCATAGCTCATTGCAGGACAGGTCTATATCATCGTTCCATGATATGCCATAGCCGCCAGCGTCCACCTTGACTTGTTCAAACAGTCCTTTGACGCTGGCAAGAGCCTTGAAGGGCTCCCATTTCTCAAATAAGGGTTTGACATTGTACCGCTTGCGCTCTCCTGTGGCAAAGATCACCAGCAGGCCATAGGCGGGCAAGGGCTGGACTTCCTGCACCTTGTAAAACATAATATCGCCCCTTTCTGCGGCTCTCCCATTATTCAAGCGGCGGGAGCTTCTTAAATTCCTGTGTGTTCCAAATTGCGAGCAAATCATCTGTGTGCTTTGCCGCCCATTCCCTGACCATAGCTTGCCCCTTGGCAGGTAGATCACCCTCTATCATTTCAAGGGTTTTAATGTCGAAAGCTCCCATATAGTCCCCATAAACGGCGTGGAAATGCGGCGGATTGTGTTCGCTCTGCTGAAAATACATCTTGATTACAATTCCATAAAAGCGGCTTATTACTGGCATTGGTTATTCCTCCATTCTCTGGCCCGTCGGGGCTGCTGGATTGATACCCAGCTTTAAGGACGCTTTGTCCCGTTGCGCCTGCGTCTCAATTGCGCGGGCAACGAATACCGCCGGGGTCTCTCCTGCGGCCTCAGAGGCCCGCTGGGCGACTTTTAGCGTTTCAGAGGATAAGGATACCACCTCGCCCCTTGGCGTCGATTCTACGGCCTTCTGCGGCCTTTTTGCGGGCATTTCTGCAAGGACCTGCTCGACCGGGGCCGCGCCAGGAGCCGTCCCGCCGCCGTCCCGCGCCATCGTCTCCAATATAGCGCGGCCTATAAAGCCGTTGAGAGATTCCCCGGCGTGTTCAATGTGCGCCCGGATTTCATCAAGGCGGCCTTTAGGGAGCCGTATCAAGGTTTTGTCGTATGCCTTGGCCTCATACTTCGCATTTGCTTTCTTTCTGGCTGTCGTTAGTGCCATTCTGATTATCTCCTTTCCGGGCGAGCCGCCGAAAATGGCGGTACCTTCTCCAGTGTACTGTTATCATGCCTCAAAAGCACACCGTTAGCAATACATATTTTGCACAAGGATATACCGTTAACTTTGTATATCTTACCCATTGAAATATACCGTTAACGTGGTGCAATAGTTAATGTCAGGAGGGAAAAGCACCGGCCAACTGGAGAAGGCCCGCAAGGGTAAAGCACCAGAGACAAGAGCGGAACGGAATTTGAAAGCTATTGAGAGCGAGGAACAGAAGCCCCCCGCCGCCGGTGATCCCCCTCCGTACCAAACAAACAGGAGGTTTACACCATGACGGAAAAAATGATTGAGAACAGGATCAAGAAGCTCCAGGCCATCGAAGCCCAGCAGAAGGAGCTTGACACCGCCGCTGAGGCTATCCGGGCTGAGCTGAAAGCTGACCTTGAGGAAAAAGCCGTGGACGAACTCAAGACCAAGAGCTTCATCCTCCGTTGGAAGGAGATCATCAGCAACCGCTTGGACGGCAAGACCCTGAAAGCCGCGCTGCCGGACGTGTACAGCCAGTTCTGCAAGGCAAGCACCAGCCGCCGCTTCACCATCGCACGAGAAAGGCTCCATACCCCCAGCCTGCCAAGACAAGGGTATGGAGCCACAGTGCAGCAACCGCCCAGCGGAAAAGCAAACCCAGTGGGGGCCGATATAGGTATTATACCGGCCTCTTCCAAAAGAATCAAGGAGGAATTTACATGAACACTTTAGAACTGCCATTTGAGCTGGAGAAAATTCGCGCTCTTGTAAACTGCCTGGATGACGCCATTGCCAACGCCGTGACAGGCAACCCCAGCGAGGCGGGGGATCAGGCGCTCTGCCTGGTGGATTTACTGCAGCAGCACATCGACGCACTGATAGACAGCGCGGACAGCCTGGAGGTAGGGGCGGCATGAAAAACGATGCAAGCAATTGTGCGGCCCTGCGGATCATTGGAAACTTTGTGGAGCAGGCTGCCGCCCAGGGCGATACCGCCGGTATGCTGGAACACCTTGCGGTGTATATGGCAGTGGTCAAAACCACAAAGGAGCAAGCGGCGCAGGGCCGGGGGTGATCCCCGGCCCTTGTTCTGTTATGTGGCAAACGCAAAAGTTTCCCTTGTTTTTTCCCTTTAGGCTGTATAACACCAGTTCACACGGTTTACTAAAACAGTCAAAAAAGTTTCTATTTTCTGCACTTTGCAAATTGCGTTGCAGTGCATTTTACAGCGTTGCGTTTGGTGTCTACAACTTCATCTTGTACGCCTGCGCTCTCGCTGGGCAGGATGTTCTCCCGCTGGATGTTGCTGTCCACCATCAAAATGGTGGCGGTGTCAGGGGCAAGGATGCAGCATTCTTCAAGAAATGCGCTTAGGATGTTTCCGCGGACCCGGAAGGACTCCAAAAACTGCCGGGAATCCTTCGGCTCTGTGAAAGCGTAATTCCGCGCAACCAATTTCCTTGCATCTTGCAGGGAGAGCGTCACAATGGAATTCCGCTCCTCCCACAGCTTTTCGGGCAGCTGCTTATCCTGTTTCTCTGTGGGTACGCTGACGTTGAACAGCAGAACACGAATCCGGTTTACAAAAGCAGCAGTGGTATCCGTCTCCGTAGTAAGCGGGAGCGTATTACCGGAAAACAGCAGCTTGCAGCGAGGGGTAAAGTAGAAGGGGTCCTTGCCCTTGAACTCTCCGGCGATTCGGTCGTTTCCGGTAATGGACTTGAAGATCGATATGTCCCGCAGTACATTACCAGAGATTTCACCGGCTGCATTCAGTTTTTCCCTGCCAGTTCCGCCCGGAAAAATCGGCCTCCCAACTGGTGCAGAGGAATGTTTGAAACCAGCTCCCGGTCAAGCAGCCGGGCGATAAAGTCCCCCATCACGCTCTTGCCGCTATTGGGCTGGCCCTTGGGGAACAAGGCGCATTTCCCGTTGTTTGAGTCCATGCAGATGTAGCCGATGAACTCCAGCAAAAGCTGCCTCTTCTCGGGATCGTCCTCCAGCGAGGATTGACAGAACGCCTCGAAGGCAGGGTATGAAATCCGGCTCTTGTCTTCGATATAGTCCACACGGACTTGATATGTGAAACGGTAGGCGGCGTCATGGGGCAGAAGCTCGCCGGTCTCCATATTGAACACGCCGTTTTCCAGATTGACCTGTTGACCGTTCCTCTGTAAAAAAAATTTTGTTAAAAGCTTTTCAACGTCCCAAACGGATAGACAGATAGTTTTAGGAGGTATTATGAACTCAGACTTAAAACGCCAGGAAAAAGCTAGTCTTGATGCAATTGATAAATATAAAGAAAATTAGGTCTCCGGCAAAAGATTATAACGAAGCGGCCGAAAGGAAAGACCTGAATAATTGTCAAGGACCTACATTAGTTACTGATATTGATTGCTTTTGGGAAGAGTGTGAAAAAATTCCGGGATCAAATAGAAGAGCTTTTTGAAATAGCTACGCAAGAATTTCCTGATAAAGAAACCGAGCAAAGCAAAATAACCTGCGATAATCAAATTAGTAGCTTTGAAATTACCTTTAGTAAAGTTAGTGTGCCAATGTATTTAGCCTATCGAAATGCCATATGGAATCAATCTGTTCTATAAATCAGGAGAACCGAAGTTACGACGGGCCAGAGCCATTGATTTGGAGGGGCGTATTATATAGAGCGTGGAAAAAAGAAGTTCCGGTTCCTCTTATTCGCTATAAAGAGTTGGCTGCGAAAATTTTTGGGGTTTGGTATCTGCAATAAACGAAACTGCCGCTATTGCCAAAGCAGATGGTCTTCCAGAGGATATTGATTTAGAAATGTGCTACGCACTGTTTAACCACTATTGCGCCGATGATGGACAAAATGAGCCTGGGAAATAGGACTACCTACATCCCAGGTTTTGATCTGTATTCAACATAAATTCTTCCAGTGCCTCAGCGGCAATTTTCCAACTGCGGCCCACACGAAAAGCCCGGAGCCTCCCGGAGTTCAGCAGGGCATAGGCTGTATTTTTGCCGATACCCAGAATATCCATTACGTCCCGTGGTGTCAGAACCGTATACCGCTCCGGTTGTTCAAGGTGGCGTTCCTGCCGCTCTGAGTACCTGTCGTCATTCATGGCTGCATCCTCCTAACAAGGTTAAGTTGTTCCTTTGTTGCCCCCATTTTCACTCTTCTTCCCTTTCACCCACATATTATTTTCACAGAACCCCGGAAACCGCCGACAGATTTACTCCCGAGCGGTTTCCGGGGTCTTACTATTTTTCAGAAAGGATGGAAGGAAGCCAAGAGCATTGAAGAACTCCGCAAAGCACTCGAAGACCGGCACAACGCCAGCAAATAGCAAAGCGCCGGGCATCCCCTCCAAGAGGCAGCCCGACGCTAGCACCCAGGCCAGGGCGGTGAGTACCGTCGCCGCCCGGCCCCCTCATAATACCACACCACTAATAAAGAAGTCAAGGCCACAGGCCGGGAGGGAAAGAAAATGATGGAATTGAGGGTTACAACGTACTGCATCAATAAGGGGCAGCCAGGTCAGTATTTCGGCTTAAAGAACGCAGAAACCGGGGATGTCCTGTATTACGCCCCGAACAACTGGAAAACCGAAAAAGGTATCCGAACATGCTGAAACTGCTGCTCAATGCCATCCGCGTCATTCTCGCCGGCCTCATGAATCAGATGCTCCGCAAGGTCTGCGCGGTGGGGTGACCACAAACCCGAACGGGGAGCTTCTGAAAACGCTCCCCGGCATCCTCGCCACTACCGCCGCCGCCATTGTCTGCGCAGCCATCGACTACTTAACGAAGGAGGACCGCGAACCATGACCGAAACCTTTCTATGCTCCGTCTGCGGAGAATCCCATCCTATGGAGGATCGCCGTAAATTTGACAGCCAGGACTTTGCGCCCGCCGCCTGGAAGAAGAAACCTTGGTCTGTCACGAATGCGGCACCCGTATCTGGCAGGACGACGATGCCGGAACCGGCGCAACCCACCTCTGCCAGCGCTGCACCCGGTGCGGCGTTCTGTTTCACATGGACGACGCTCACTATTCCAGCGACGCCCCGGGCGAGGAAGAACCGCTCTGCCGCGCCTGTCACAAACGCCTGGAGCGGGGCCATACCATCCAGAACTACTACTGCAAGCCGGAACCTATTTTCTATGGCGACGGTCCCCGCTACTTCGGCGTAGAGCTGGAGATCGACAGCGGCGGTGAAAGCAACGTCAACGCGGAGGAGCTTCTGCAAATCGCCAACACCGGGGAGGAGCGGGCCTACTGCAAGCACGACGGTTCCCTGGAAGACGGCTTCGAGATCGTCACCCACCCTATGACCCTGGCTTATCACCAGGAATCCATGCCCTGAGCGGAGCTTCTGCGCAAGGCCGCAGAGTTGGGCTATCTGTCCCATAAAGCCCACACCTGCGGCCTCCATGTTCATGTGAACCGGGATACCATCGAATTTCGCATCTTTCGCGGCACCCTCAAATACAACAACCTGATCGCCACATTGCAGCTTGTCAACAAGCTCTGCGATGTGGCGGTCTCTTTGCCTGATGAACTGCTAAAGCCCCTGGCCTGGACCACCTTTGTCTCCAGCATCCAGGAGCCGGAGCTGATTCAGTATCTGAAAGAGCGGCGGCTTTATATCAATGAGCCGGTACAGGAGGAGGACGACTGATGTGCTGTCTGTTTGGAATGATTGACTATCACGGGAGCTTCACAGGCCGTCAAAAGACGCGGCTCCTGTCCATTCTGGCGGCGGAATGCGAGTCCAGGGGTACGGATGCCTCTGGAGTGGCCTGCTGCGCAGGCGGCAGTCTCCGGGTTTACAAGCGCCCAGTTCCCGCCCACGTACTGCGGCTTCGTATCCCGGACCATGTTCCGGTCGTTCTGGGGCATACCCGCATGACGACCCAAGGGAGCCAAAAGAAGAATTTCAACAGTCACCCTTTTCTCGGGAATGCGGGAGAGAGACGTTTTGCCCTGGCCCATAACGGTGTGCTGTATAACGACCAGCTGCTTCGCCGGTCGCTGAATCTCCCGCCTACAAAAATTGAGACGGACAGCTACATCGCCGTCCAGCTGATCGAGCAGCAGAAAACCCTCGACTTTTCCAGCCTGAAATACATGGCGGAACAGGTCGAGGACTCTTTTACATTTACACTGCTGGATGAAGCAAATAACTGGTATCTGGTAAAGGGAGACAATCCGCTCTGCCTCTATCATTTCCCGAGGCTTGGGGTGTATCTCTACGCCTCAACGGAGGAAATCCTTTGCCGTGCCCTGCGAACCCAACACCTTGGAAGGCCCAAGAAAATTCAGGTGGATTGCGGGGACATTCTGAAAATCTCGCCGGACGGGGTGATTCACCGCAGCACCTTTGAAATGGACTTTGGAAATTGGATGCCGCTTCTGTATGAGCCGCCTGTCCGGCGGAGCCATTCGCCGGGTGCCCTTGAGCGGGAGTACCGGCGGCAGCTGGAGGCCCTTGCCCGATGGTACGGCTATGATTCCATGTGCGTGGATGATCTGCTCAATCGCGGGTTTACGTTGGACGACGTAGCACAATTTCTTTATGAGGGGAACTGGGCAAAAACGAAATTCAGTATGCCATTCGGGTATACCCTAACGGCATGGAGAAAAAGTGTCCCAATAAGGTTGGTTTCCGGCTTCTGGCATGTGCCATTTTGGAAACCGGCCCTATTGGGAAGGCTCTTTGAGGTTATTCCGTTTCTTCCAGATGGGCAGATAAGTCCCGGCCCTTCGTGCAGACTCCCCGGATGTACACGTCCTGTTTCTCAAGGTCAACGCTGTATAATACCACGTCTCCACGCGTGAAGAACAGCCGGATTCCTTTTTCCTTCCATGGCTCCACGTCATACAGGGGATACTTTAGGAGAAAGGTCGTCAATCCGTCCTGGATCAGCTCCCGCAGACGCAGATACCATCTTTGCGCCAGCGCCGGGTCATGAAGCTGGAAGGAAATATAGTTCGCCTTGTCTTCCAGGTCCTTTACTTCCGTCTGCGTGTAGAGTATCTTATACCACTGTATTCCGGCCATTGGAGAACCGCTCCTTCATTCTGGAATCCAGTTCCTCCTGGGTACAGACGTGTCCGGCAGCAATATCCGCCTCGCTCTGAACCAGCTTGGTGTTGATTTCTTCACGGGTCAACTCGTCCCAAGTTTTCAGCGTTGGCCGGAAAGGCATTCCGCCCTCCCGAAGACTCTGCCGCGCAAAGATGCGCACGGCCTCCGCAAATGAGGTGCCCAGCCCGCGGTACAGCTCTTCCACCTGGGCTTTCAGTTCTCCGTCGATACGAATTTGAAGCGTTGCATCCATTGACATTAGGATCGCCTCCTTGTATTACGATGGTACTACTTTTTGCTGATTGTGTCAAGACGATACGCACTTAGGAAGGAGATTAAACATGAAAATCGGCTATGTCCGCGTCAGCACTCAGGAGCAGAATACGCTGCGGCAGGAAGTCCTGATGCAGTCCCTTGGCGTTGAGCAGCTGTACATCGACAAGGCCAGCGGCAAAAGCGTCGACAGGCTGGAGCTGCGAAAGCTGCTGACCTGCGTCCAACAAGGCGACACGGTGACCGTGGAATCCATCAGCCGTTTCGCCCGGAATATCCGTGATCTGCTGGAGCTGGTGGAACAGCTGACGGAAAAGCATGTGGAGTTCATTTCGCAAAAAGAGGCCATTGACACCACTACGCCCACCGGGAAATTTATGCTGGCCATTTTTGGCGCGGTGGCGGAGCTGGAGCGGGAATACGTCTTACAGCGCCAGCGGGAGGGCATTGCCATTGCCAAGGCCCAGGGCCGCTACACGGGCCGGAAACCCATGGAGGTGCCGGACCTGGAGAAAATTGTCCGCCAATGGCGGGATGGAAACATGACGGCGGTGGAGGACATGCGCCGCCTGAGGCTGACGCCCAGCACTTTCTACCGGAAGGCGAAACTGGTCCGTTGAATCCGGTTTGTTTTTCATAGCCACACTTGCAAACTACGGTTGAATCGTACATAATTAGGAACGAGGGGAGAGATTACAATGGAACGGACTTTTATCCGCCTTCCATCGTTCGAAAAGGCATGGAAGACACTGGGGCTTGGCGAGGATGCCTATGCGGAGCTGGAAGAAATGCTCCTTCTGGGCCCAAAAGCCGGGGCGGTAATCGAAGGCTCGGCGGTGTGCGGAAAGTCCGGTTTGTCCTTCCGGGAGGAGGCAAAAGCGGCAGCGTCCGTGTCATTTACGTGGATATCATGGTGGACGAAACGATTTATATGCTCTATGCCTATCCCAAGTCCGTGAAAGAAAATCTAAGCAAGGCGGAAATCGCCGAATTTAAGAAGCTGGTCGATCTCTTGAAACGTTGAGCAAGGAGGTTTCTCTATGGAAGAATTCAATGTATACGAGGGTATCCTGGAGGGCTTGCAGGAGGCCGTGGCCTACAAGCAGGGCGACCGCTTCCGCTGCCGGGTCTCTGTCCGGGAGATTCCCGTCCCGGAGTACAAGGCTGCTGATGTAGCCCGGACCCGCAAAGACCTCAACCTCTCCCAGCGGGCGCTTGCCACGGCCCTGGGGGTTTCCACCCGGACGGTGGAGGCGTGGGAGGCCGGGAAGAATGATCCTTCCGGCCCTGCCCGGCATCTGCTGTATCTGCTGGATGGCGACCACTCCCTGCTGGAGCGGCTGACCACGCGATGAACATTAAACGGCGGAGAAAGAAGCATCGTTCTTTCTCCGCCGCTGTGTTTTTATAGAACTCTCAGGGTCCGCCGGTTACGGTGGGTCTTTTTTTGTGGTCATAGCAATCAGAAAGGTTTTTAAAAGCTGCTCCGCATAAACCCGCTCGGAATCTGTGCAGCTCTCCAGCAACAGGGTCAACGGCTCACTGAATGCGGCCTCCTGCCTTCCAAACAGGATATCGTCCGTTTTCAGCCGAAGAATCCAGGATATTTTGCACAAAGTCGGTACAGACATTCCCTTTGCGCCAAACTCGATGTCGGAGCAAAATTTGGGTGTTACTTCCAGCAGTTCAGCAAAATATTCCCTTGTATAACCCAGATATTCGCGCTGTGTGCGAATCCTTTGACCGATTTTCATCCAGTCCATGTGAGGACCCCCAAAAGAATGATGAGAGCAGTATATCGATATCTTGCTTTTTCAAACACCAACCATTAGAGTTTGCTAATAATAACTTTTTGGGTATTATATAAAATAATCCCGCCTTTCCTCAAATGGTGTATCGTTACGAAGGAGGTAATGCTTTGTGTTAAGCAACCCCACCCTGCTTATGATAGCGGATGTTTTAGTGGATAATGTGATTGATTATTATGGGAATGGGGACTATATAAAACCATTTTGCTCAAAAGAAATAGCCGACTGTGTTATACAGCACGCGGCTGCCGCTGGTGTTTCCGCAATGGCGGCAGGAATCTTACCTGGGGCAGGTTCCCTAATTGCAGCAGGAATTGGTGCCGGGGCAATTTGGGCAATGTACATAAGAATTTGCAAGATAATTAAAATGAAATTCGAAAAAATAGATTGAAAGTTTTCTCATCAGCTGTTTTGACAAACTTGGTCACTCAATTAGCCGGTGTATTCGCAATTGAAGTTGCAGCTTCTTTTATTCCGGGAGCTGGCATAGTCGTATGCGGAGCTGGTAATTTTGCCATTGTATATATTGCTGGAATCATCTTCTTGCAGACCCTCACAAAGATGTTTCGTGTCATGAGAAATGATATCGAAGATGTTGACGATGAGGAATGGATTACATCTATAAAGGAATCTATAAAGAGGATGGACAAAAAAGCTCTTTTTCGAGAGGCTAAAAATGTGTTTATGGATATGAGAAAAAGTGGTGATTTAGAGCAGACAGGCAAAACGGTTGATATCCGTCCAGAAGATGATGTATAAACGACGCCTTGACACAGTACTTTATGAATTATCTTAATAAAAACAGGGAAGGAGCAAAATGAAGAAATGGCACAAGCAAGAAGTATCGAATATATGTGCTCTTATTGCGGCCAACATGCGATCAGGTCCGCTACCGCCGGTCGTCCCATGCCCGGCCAATGTCCGAGAAAACCCAAGAATCGCCCGGGTGACAGCAGACCCCATACATGGGTTATCAATCGACGGTTTTATAATTCCAAGCTACGTTGTGCTGTGACGCCCAAATGCCGCCCGAGTCTATTTGAAACGCCATAAACAGCAAAATCCCCAGGTGTGAAGAAACGGAAGTTTCCTCTTTTTTCCTTTCCATCTTTAAAGCGGAGCATAGGGGATTCTGCGATTCGGACACCATCTGCACAGACCTCAAACGGGAGTCCGGCTTTCCTCTCTTGCGCTTTGCTCCGATTCGCTGTACAATAAGAGCCATCTATTCGAAGAAAAGAGGACCCCGCTATGCCAACTCCCCGTGCCGCCGTCATCCACGACCTCTCCGGCTTCGGCCGCTGCTCTCTCACGGAGGTAATCCCGATCCTCTCCGTGATGGGCGTTCAGTGCTGCCCCCTGCCCACCGCCTTCCTCTCCACCCACACCGGCGGATTTGAGGGCTTCACCTTTCTGGACATGACTGAAGAGCTGCCCCGGGCCGCCGCTCACTGGAAATCCCTTGACTTGAAATTCCAGGCCATTTACAGCGGCTTCCTGGGCAGCGAGCGGCAAATCGACATCGTCGCCGGTTTCATCCGAACCTTCCGGGAAAAAGACACCCTGGTGATGGTGGACCCGGTGATGGGGGACAACGGCCAGGCCTATCAGACCTATACGCCCGCCATGTGCGCCGGCATGGCCCGGCTGGCCGCTTTGGCCGACGTCATCACGCCCAACCTGACCGAGGCTGCCTTTCTCCTGGGCCGGGATTACGGTCAGCTCCTGGACGGGGGCCGGGCGGTCCACGACGAAGCCGCCCTTCGGACTCTGGCACAGGAACTCAGTCTGGGCGGGAAGCGCTCCGTGGCTCTCACCGGCGCGGCCCTAGCGCCCGGGCAGACCGGCGCCATGTGCTTCGACGCCCGGACGGGCCGGGCCGAGGCCGTGCAGACTGAGTTCGTCGCCCACCCCCTCCATGGAACCGGCGACATCTTTGCCAGCGTCCTCACCGGCGGGCTGATGCGCGGCGACTCCCTTTTGGATGCCGCTGCCCGGGCCGTGGATTTCATCCACGCCTGCGCCCTCCGGACAGTGGCCCAGGGCCTTTCCCTTCGGGAGGGCGTGGACTTCGAGCCCCTTCTGGGACAGCTGGTACCCCGCTGAGAGGAAGCCCTTTTTTCAACCCTTTGCCGCTTTTTCTGGCCCGGTGCAGATGCCCATGCCAGTAGGCAAAAAGGAGTCCGGAGCATTGCTCCGGACTCCTTTTTGCAATTTTTGTTTTTCCAGTGAAACACCTTACGCCGCAGGAACCACCAGGACCTGGCCAACCCGGAGGTCGTTGGGGTCCTTGATGGAATCCTTGTTGGCGTTGTAAATCAGCTGCCACTGACGGCCGGTGCCGTAAGCTTTCTGCGCAATGCTCCACAGGCAGTCGCCGGACTTGACCACATAGCCGCCCTCAACGGGAGCAGGAGCCGGCTCAGGCTCCGGAGCAGGAACGGGTTCGGGTGCGGGTTCGGGAACAGGTTCAGGAACCGGCTCGGGAGCGGGGGCGGGTTCTTCCGCAGCTTCCTCCGCAGGAGCCGGCGTCTCCGAAGCAGCCTCTGCGATGCTGATGCGGCTCGCGGGTTTGCCATAGGCGGCGGTGGTCACGGTGCCGTTCAGCTCCTCCTTGATGTAGTCCATCAGGACCTCATCCATGGGGATGCCCAGATCATAGTTGACCGAGGCGGCGGCAAAGGCATAGTAGGTGTCGCCGCCGGCGGCCATGAAGTCGTTGGTGGCGATGGAGTAGGTGGCCTTCTCATCAAAGTCCTTGCCGTTCACAGAGGCGATGGTCACGCGCTCAATGCTGGCGGGCTTGTGATAGGTGGAGCCGGGATACAGGTCGCCCGCGTTGAACTCCTTCGCGGTGTCCACGGTGAACTCAATGCCGCTGACCTGGGGGAAGCCGCCAATGGCCTCGGGGGTGGAGAAGGTGGAAGCCTCCAGGGCCTCCAGCAGCTCCGCACCGGTGACCTTGACGATGCTCAGGGTGTTGCCGAAGGGCAGGACGGTGTTGACGTCCTTCTTGGTGATGTTGCCGGCGTTGATGGCCGCGCGGATGCCGCCGCCATTGGTGATGGCCGCGTCCACGGACTCGCCGTTCTTCTCAGCGCCCCAGACCAGGGCGTCGGTGATGAGGTCGCCCAGGTTGGTCTCCTCGGTGCGGTTGCCGGGGGCCTTCTCGCCGTTGAGGAGGACCTCGCTCTTGGCAAAGACGGCGCCATAGTCGTCGTCAATCTGCTTCTGGATGGCGGCGGCCCGCCCGGCCACTTCCTTCACGCCGTCCAGAGTGATGGATTCCACGGGAATATTCCGGGCGGAGCAGCCGTCCTTGGACAGCATCACCGCGCCCACGTTTGCAAGCTTCGTGCCGGTGGAGGTGACCAGGGTCTTACCGGCCTCGACGGCGACGGTGGCAGTCTCGCCCTTGACGACCGTCCCCTGCTCGGGCAGGGTCTCCACGGTCTCGCCGGCGGCCTCGGCAGTCTCTTCCAAGGTGGAGTGAGAATGGGCGTCGATCAAAACGTCAATGCCCTCCACTTTCTCCAAAAGGTCGATGGAGCGGTTGCCGGTAGACTCCTCCTCAATGCCCAGGTGAGCCAGGCACACGACGTAGTCGCAGCCCTCGGCCCGCAGCGCGTCCACTTCCGCCTTTGCACAGTCGAACATCTTCTGCTGCGCCAGGACCGTGACACCCTTGATCTTGGCGGGATGGGCCTTGGTGCCCACCTCAGGGGTGGTCAGGCCGAAGACGCCGATCTTCTCGCCGCCGGGGGCGGTGAAGATGGTATGGGCGTTTTCCACCTTGCCGTTATAGCTGAGGTTGGCGGAGACAATGGGGAACTTGGCTGTCTTGGCAATTTCCTGGAAATTGGCATAGCCGTAGTCAAACTCGTGGTTGCCGATGGTGGCAGCGTCGTAGCCCGCCAGATTCATCAGCTCAATGGCGGTCTTGCCCTGGCTGACGCTGACGGTAGGATCGCCCTGAATGTAGTCGCCGGCGTCCACCAGCAGGGTATAGGCGCCCGCGTCCTCGAAGGACTTTTTCAGCGCCGCCACCTTGGCGTAGCTGGCGATAGCGCCGTGGACGTCGTTGGTGTGGAGGATGACGATCTGGCCCTCCAGGGGCTTAGCCGTTTCCTCCTCTGCGGCGCTGGCGGTGACGGCCAGGGAGAACATCATCGCAAGCGCCAGCAGCAGGGACAGGAATTTCTTAGTCTGCATTCTTTTACCTCCTCTTTCTTCTGAGGCGGACAGGCGCCCGCCTTTCCTGAGGCTATTATAGCACACTTTTTCCAAATAGATAGAGCAAAATTCTTTCAATCAGGAAATTTTTTCACCCTCCTTTCCCATCTGTCCCTCCGGCCCCGCCGCGCCGCCCCCGGCGGGGCGGATTCCCCGCTGCGCAAAGACCTCCTTTGCGGCAAACATGGCGTTCAAAACTCTGGGAAAGCCCACATAGGGCACACAGTGGATCATTGCCTCCACCAGCTTTTCCGGCGGGACGCCCACGTTCAGCGCGCCGTGGATGTGCACTCGCAGCTGCGGCTCGCACCCCCCGGCGGTCAGCAGGCTGGCCGCTGTGAGCAGCTCCCGCTCCTGCAAGCTGAGTCCCTGGCGGGAGTAAATGTCGCCGAAGGCAAACTTGATGATATAGGCTCCCAGGTCCGGCGCAATACCCTCCAGCGATGCGATCACCGCCTCGCCGCCGCAGCCGTCCACCTCCCGGAGCTTTTCCATCCCGACTTCATAGCGCGATTCTTTCATTTGCTTTTTCCTCCTCTTTGGTTTATGCTAAAAAGCGTAAACCTTCCACCATACTGGAAGTCAAGCGTTTTTTGAAAGGCGGGGCAAATCTTATGACCATCGGCCAGTTTTCCGCGAAGACCGGGCTTCCGCCCACCACGTTGCGCTACTACGAGGCAAAGGGCCTCATCACCGTTCCCCGGGACGGCGGAGGCAGGCGGGCCTACGACGGAGGCGACATCGAATGGGTGCTCTTTCTCTGCCGCCTGAAGGAGACCGGCATGTCCCTGCGGCAGATGCAGCGTTACGCCCGGCTGCGCCGGGATGGACCCGCCACCATGCCCGAGCGCCTCGCGCTGCTGTGCGCCCACCGGGAATGCGTTTTGGAGCAGCAGCGCCGGTGGGCGGGGTGCCTGGAAAGCCTGGACAGTAAAATCGGCCTTTACCGCCAGGCCATCGCAGACGGCGCGGCCGGCTCCCAGGGCGCGCCCTGATGCATTTTTCGTGATTCCACGCAGGGGCTGGAAATTCCCTTAAACCTGTGCTATACTGATTTTACTTACCATTTTCAGAACGGAGGAACAGTCTATGCGCACTCTATTCAAGGGCGGCTCCGTCGCCTCCGGCAAGGGCGTCCATCGGGCCGACCTTCTGGTGGAGGGCGAGAAGGTCGCCGCCCTGGGCCGAGGACTGAAGCAGGAGGCCGATCGCGTCGCCGACGTCTCCGGCTGCGTTCTCTTCCCCGGCTTCATCGACGCTCACACCCACTTCGATCTGGAGGTGGCTGGCACCGTCACCGCCGACGGCTTCGCCTCCGGCAGCCGGGCGGCCCTCCGGGGAGGCACCACCACCGTCATCGACTTTGCCTGCCCCGACAAGGGGGAGTCCCTGGCCAGCGGCCTGGCCCGATGGCAAAAAAAAGCCGGAGGTCAAACCTTCTGTGACTACGGCTTCCACATGACCATCAACGACTGGAACGAAGCCGTCCGGCAGGAGCTTCCCGAGATGTTCTTCCAGGGCATCTCCTCGTTTAAGATGTATATGACCTATCCCGCCATGCTGCTGGGGGACCGGGACCTCTACTGGGCGCTGAAAGAACTGAAGACCCTGGGCGGTGTCTGCGGCGTTCACTGTGAAAACGCCGGGGTCATCGACGGCATGATCGCCGAGAAGAAGGCCGCAGGGGAGCTGTCCCCCGCCAGTCACCCCCAAACCCGCCCGCCCTATCTGGAGGCCGAAGCCGTGGGGCGGCTGCTCCGCATCGCCCAGGCGGCGCAGGCTCCGGTCATCATTGTCCATCTCACCAACGGCGAAGCCCTGAGCGAGGTACTCTGGGCCAGGAAAAGGGGACAGACCGTTTATGTGGAGACCTGCCCCCAGTACCTGACCCTGGACGAGAGCCTTTACTATCAGGAGAATTTCTCCGACGCCGCCCGCTATGTCTGCGCCCCGCCCCTGCGGGAGCGGCGGGAGCAGGATATCCTCTGGAAGGCCCTCCACCGGGGGGACATCCAGACCGTGTCCACCGACCACTGCTCTTTCACCCTGGAGCAAAAGGCCCTGGGCCGGGAGGACTTCACCAAAATTCCCGGGGGACTCCCCGGCGTGGAAACCCGAGGGGAGCTGATGTGGTCTTGCGGTGTGGCAAAGCGAAAGATTTCCGTGGCCCAGATGTGCCGCGTCCTCAGCGAAAACCCGGCAAAGCTTTACGGACTCTTCCCCCGGAAGGGAACCCTCCAGCCGGGAAGCGATGCGGATATTGTGGTTTATGACCCCAGCGGCGGCCACGTTATCCAGGCGGAGGACTGCGCCTCCGCCGCCGGATACACGCCCTATGAAGGCTTTGCCACCGACGGCGGCATCCGCCAGGTATGGCTTCGGGGCCGGCTGGCCGCCGAAGATGGGAACGTGCTGCTCTCCCAGCCGGAGGGCAAATACATGGCCCGGGGGAAGTGCATGCTGTAGTTCCTTTTCTCGAGAGAAAAGGAACCAAAAGAGCTTTTGCCCGCTCTGGCTGCCTGGAAATCATCCAAGCCGAAGCGACGGCAGCTAAGACGGCGCAAAAGAGCGGCGGACCCTCCCGGGTCCGCCGCTCTTTGGTTCAGGAAAGAGATTTCTGGCTAAAGGTCACCGTTAGGGCATAGACGTGCTCATAGCCCAGTTTTTCGTACTTCTCCGGCCGGAAAAAATACTCCGGATCATAGGAGGTCACCACATTTTTTGCCGTATTGATTTGGACGGCAATGGGAATCTCCTTCTCATAGACAATCTCCGTGCAGCCGGCGAGGAAGCTGGTTGTACGGCCCAGGCCGTCCTCCGCTTCTTCCCCGGCAGAGCCATAGGACACGGCGGTAAAATCCTCCCCAAACTGGATGGCCTCCCGGTACTCCCCCCGAAGGTCCTGGAATCCAAAGGCCATCCGGCCCTTTTTCACGCCGTCTTTCAGGGCCATGCCCCCGCCGCCGGAAACCAGCTCCCACGCGCCGTCCTCCAGCTCGTAGGTGTTCACGCTCACCTTTTTCGCCGTCCCGTCCAGCACCACGTCGAAGAGGTGCTGCTCCGTGTCCGCCCCCAGGAGCTTTGCAATGGCCGCTTCCTCCTCATTCAGCTCCGCAGGCTGGATATACATCGGCGGCGCGGCCTCCGCCCCGCAGCTTCCAAGTGTCAGCGCCAGCAGGACAAAGAGCGCCAAAACCTTCTTCATAGGACTTCTCTCCTTCGCCGTTTTACGTTGCCGCCGCTTCGGCTTGGATGATTTCCAGGCAGCCAGAGCGCGCGAAAGTTCTTTGGATACTTTCTTTCAAGAAAGTATCACCCCCAGTGGACGTCCACCACCGTGCCGTTTTGAAACTCCACGGTCTCGCTCTTCATGATGTAATCCGTCTTGCCGATGCGGACCTCCTGCTCACCCACCTTAGTGGTCATCACGTCCTCCCTGGGCACCGTGGCGGTGCAGGTAAAGTAGAGGTTCACATGGTCCGGGTCCTCGTACCACTCCCCATCCGGACCCAAAACCAAATAGGGCGTCATCTCCACAGACTCGATCTGCCCGCTGAGCCGGGCGCCGGAGGCCATGAGAGGAGAGGGCAGGTTCTCCTTCGAATTCTCATACAGCTCCGTGGCCACGTTCTGAACCCGGACGACATAGGTGATGTCCACGGTGGGAACCTCAATGCTGCCGCCCCGGTTCAGCAGCCTGGCGGCGCCAAAAATCGCCACCGCCAGAATCAGGACCACGACAATCAGATCGACAATGTTGAATTTTCCAATGCGGAATGCTTTCTTTTCTTCCATGCTTGACCTCCGTAAGCGGAACGCTTTTGTTTTCTTTCCGGCCTTATGGACAAGGCCCGGAAAGTATTGTATAATACTTTTCACAAAATCACAAGGGGATTTTTTGCATGAAAGTGATCCACCTCATCAGCGGCGGCGACTCCGGCGGAGCCAAGACCCACGTCCTGAGCCTCCTCCGGCACCTGAACGAGACCATTACCGCCCAGCTGGTCTGCTTCCGGGACGGCCCTTTCGCCGGGGAGGCCCGGTCCCTGGGCATCCCAACGAAGATCATGGGCGGCAACAACGTGCTCCGGGTCCGCCGCCAGCTGGCGGACTATATCCGCCAAGAGGGCTATCAGCTTATTCACTGCCACGGAGCCAGGGCCAACATGCTTGGCGCGCTGCTGCGCAGGGCCACCGGCCTCCCGGTGGTCACCACCGTCCACAGCGACTATAAAATCGACTACATGGGCCGCCCCCTGGCCCGCTGCACCTTCGGCGTCATCAACACCTGGGCCCTGGGGCGGCTGGACTACCGCATCGGCGTGTCCGACGCCATGGTGGACCTTCTGATCTCCCGGGGCTTTCCGGCGGATCGGTTTTACGCCATCTACAACGGCATCGACTTCACCCCCGCCCCGGACCAGGGGGACCGGCTCCCCTACCTGCGCTCCCTGGGCGCCGAGGTGGAGGCGGACTCCGTGGTGGTGGGTATCGCCGCCCGGCTCAACCCCGTCAAGGACATGTCCACCCTCATTCGCGGATTTGCCGAATCGTATAAATCATGCAATAAATTACGATTAGTAATTGCCGGAGATGGAGAGGAACGGGAAAAGCTCGCCGCCCTAACCAGGGAGCTGGGCGTGGAGCGCCAGGTCACCTTCGCCGGATGGATCAGCGGCGGCATGGATCGATTTTACAGCGCCCTGGACATAAACGTTCTCACCAGCCTGTCCGAAACCTTCTCCTACGCCCTCACCGAGGGGGCGCGGTTCCACCTCGCCACCGTCTCTACCGCCGTGGGCGGCATCCCCTACCTCATCGATCAGGGAGTCAACGGCTACCTCTTTGAACCCCGGGACTGGCAGGCCCTTGGCAAGCACCTGGCCGCCTTGGGAAACGACCCGGCCCTCCGCCGCCGCCTGGGGGACAAGCTCTACGAAAAGGCCTCGTCCCAGTTCTCCATTGAAAAGACCGTGGACACCCAGCTTCATATCTACCAGGAGATTCTCCGCCGCCACAGCCGGCCCAAGGCCGCCCGGGACGGCGTGGTCATCTGCGGAGCCTACGGCCGGGGCAACGCCGGGGACGACGCCATTCTGGAGGCCATCCTGGGGGAAATGCGCTCCATCGACCCGGACATGCCGGTGACGGTCGTCTCCAAGGACCCCAAAAGCACCCGCCTGAGCTGCCGGGTCCGTTCCGTCAGCCAGATGAACTTCCCCGGCTGGCTGGGGGCTATGCGCCGGGCAAAGCTCTATATCAACGGCGGCGGCAGCCTGATCCAGGACGTGACCTCCCGCCGCTCCCTCTGGTTCTATCTGACGAATATCCGGGCGGCAAAACGGGCGGGCTGCGCGGTGCAGATGTACGGCTGCGGCATCGGCCCCGTCACCCGGGAAAACCACCGCAAGCTTGCCGCCAAGGTCCTCAACCGGAGCGTGGACGTCATCACCCTCCGGGAGCCGGACTCTCTGGAGGAGCTGCGGTCTATGGGTGTCACTACGCCGGAGATCCGCCTGACGGCGGACCCAGCCCTGACCCTGCAACCCGCCCCGGAAGAAAAGACGGACAGCGTCCTCCTCCGGGCGGGGATTCCGCCCCGGGGCCGGTACCTCTGCTTCGCCCTGCGGCCCTGGCCAGGATTCCAGGAAAAGGCCCCCCTGTTCGGGGACGCCGCCCGCTACGCCTGGGAGCGCTATGGCCTGACTCCGGTGTTTGCGGCGGTGGAAAAGGGTCAGGACCCCGCCGCCGCCCGCCTGGCTGCCCAGGAGCTGAAGGATGTGCCCCACTACTTCCTGGACGACGCCGGGGCCGCCGGAACCATTATCGGCTCCCTGGCGCGGATGGAGCTGGTGGTTTCCATGCGCCTCCACGCGCTGATTTTTGCCGCCGGGCAGGGCATCCCCCTGGCGGGCGTGGTGTACGACCCCAAGGTCTCCGCCTTCCTGCGCTATATTGGGCAGGAGAACTTCTCAGACCTGGCGCCGCTCACCGCCGCCGGCCTCAGGGCCATGATCGACCGCGCCGCCGCCCAGACCGGGGATAAGCAGGCCCAGGCGGAAGCCGTCCGGCGCCTGCGGGAGCTGGAGCACGGAAACCTGGAGGCCGCGTCCCGGTTCCTCCGTTGATTTTTCCGGAAGGCTCCGGGCGGGTCAGCCGTCCGGGGAGCACATCTCCCGCTGGGCGGCGATGGTCACCAGGGTCTCGCCCAGCTGGTTGAATACGGCGGACACCATGTTCAGCTCATTGGTATTGAGCTGGGCGGCAATCGCCACCGCCAAGGTATTGATGGCGGTGGTCAGGGCCAGGGGGTCGCAGCTGAAATTTGCCATAAACATCACCCTGGATAGTCTATGTACGCCTGGAAGGATTTGCCTCTCCGGGCAGGAACCGGGGGCAGGGAGTTCCCTGCCCCCGGTCCTTATCCGCGCATGTCAGCGCATTTCGGAAGTGATGTTGTCCACAGCCTGGTCCACCGCGACACCCAGCTTGTGGATCCCCTGACCCACTTGCGTTTTCATGGACTGCCGGCTGCTGTTGGGCGCCATCATTCCCGCCGCGGCGCCTGCCGCCAGGCCGGCGCCAATACCGATTAAAAATCCGGTACTCTTTTTCATCTTCATTCACTCCTTTTCAGCACGCATCCAGTATGCCCGCCCCGGAGGAAAAAATCCTGCGGGCCATTTGCCAATCCCTGCAAAAAACGCTATACTATGGAAAAGAAAACACGCGCTCCCCTCCGGAGCGCTTTGGGAGGCACAACCATGACCACCATCTATCTCATCCGCCACGCCGAGGCGGAGGGCAACCTCTACCGCATTGCCCAGGGCCAGCACGACAGCAACCTCACGGACCGGGGCTGGCGGCAGGTTCAGGCCCTGGAGCGCCGCTTTGCCGGGGTTTCCATCGACGCCGTCTACTCCAGCGACCTCTACCGTACCCGGGCCACCGCCTCCGCCTTGTACAAGCCCCGGGGGCTGACCCCGATCCTCCGGCAGGATCTTCGGGAGATCTGCGTGGGGGACTGGGAGGGCCGGACCTGGGGGGATATCCTCCGCCGCACGCCCCAGGCTATGGAGGATTTCGGCAAGCGTATGGACCGCTGGTCCATCCCAGGGGCGGAGACTCCGGCGCAGGTTCTGAAACGGATCCAGGCCGCTGTAGAGGATATCGCCGCCCAGAATCCGGGGAAAACCCTGGCCGTTTTCTCCCATGGCTATGCCATCCGTTTGCTCCTAGCCAGCCTTCAGGGCATTTCCCTGGCTGAAACCGGAGAGAAGTCCCCCACCGGGGACAACACCGCCGTCTCCCTCCTGGAGTGGGACGGGGCTGCCCTCCGGGTCATCTGGCAAAATGACAACAGCCACCTGAAAACCCCGGAATTCCTGGCAGGGGAGAAAGCGGTGCGCCGGGCCTACGCCCTGGAGCCGGGGCTTTGGTTCCGCCCCCTGGAGGGCGAAGCCCTGCCCCTGGGCCAGGAGCCTGCTTCCGGCGGCGGACTGACGCTGACAGGCTATCTGGGGGAGGAGGCGGTGGGCCTGCTCCGCATGGAACCCGAGACGGGCCGGATTATCTGGCTCTGCATCCGGCCCGACTGCCAGCGGCGGGGCTTTGGCACCCAGTTCCTGGGCCAGGCGGTGCAGTATACCCGCGCCCAGGGCGGGGCGGAGCTGTCCGCTCTCCTGCCGCCGGACAGCCCCGCCAGGCCCTTTTTCCTGGACTGTGGCTTCACTCCGGCAAACGGAGGGCCGGAGGGCCGGGAACTCCTGCTCAAGCGTATCGGGTTCGATCCGGATATCTGACCAGGCGTAAAGAGTCCGTAAATTCTCTGTCCATCCCGGGCTCCCTGTCAAATTTCGGCAAAGTTAGCGTTGACAAAGCGTGTATGATTTTTTATAGTGGTCTCACAGCTGTAGTCTTCAAATAAAAGGGAGTAGCTTGCGAAAGCCCCCGGCCTGACCGGCCGGCGGATAAAACGCGGCGCGGCTCGTCATCACGATGGCGTAATCAGCCATCCGGGTCCGCCAGAGACCTGCGCTGCCGGGCGCAGGCCGGAAGCGAGACTTTTATCGTGTGGGACAACTGCCGGGGTTCCGGTGTTGTCCGCATGCGGTGAAGGTCTCGCTGATTTTATGGAAAGCGGTGGAAGTTATGGAAGTTTGGATTACGGTGCTCTTATTTTTGTTAGGGCTGCTCTTGATCATCAAGGGCGGGGACTGGTTCCTGGACGGGGCGGTCTGGATTGCCGAGGCAACCGGCGTGCCCAGGTTTATCATCGGGGCCACCGTTGTCTCCCTGGCTACGACCCTGCCGGAGCTGACGGTATCCGTCACCGGGACCTTCCAGGGGGAGGTGGACCTGGCAGTGGGCAACGCCGTGGGTTCCGTCACCGCCAATCTGGGGCTGATTTTGGGCATCTCCCTGGTGTGCATTCCCTCGGCGGTGAAACGCTCTCAGTTCCAGACGAAAGCCCTGCTGATGCTGGGCGGGGCGGCGCTGCTGGCGGTACTCTGCCGGGGCAGCGTGCTGAAAACGCGGCCCTCGCTGCTGCTGTTCGTCATCTTCGGCGCCTATCTCTGGAGCAACCTCCAGGACGCCAAGGCCAGCATGGCCGAAAGCCGGGAAAGTCGCCCCAAGGGCCGCACAGTCTCCCGGCGGCAGATGACGGAAAAACTCTTCCTCTTCGCCCTGGGAATCGCCGCCATCGTCTTCGGCTCCCGGCTGCTGATCGACTATGGCAGTGAGCTGGCCCTATTGATGGGGGTCCCCGCCAGCATCATCGGCGTGACTATGGTGGCCATCGGCACCTCCCTTCCTGAGCTGGTCACCACGCTGACGGCCATTGCCAAGCGGGAGGCGTCCATGTCTGTGGGCAATATCATCGGGGCTAACGTCATCGACCTGACCATGATCCTGCCGGTGTGCTCCGCCGTCAGCGGCGGCGCGCTGACCATCGGCTCCCAGACCACGGCGCTGGATATGCCCGCCTGCCTGCTGATAGGCTGTGTGGCGGTGATTCCGCCTCTGGTGACGGAGCGGTTCTACCGCTGGCAGGGCGTGGTGATGCTGGGACTCTACGCCAGCTATGTGGCGATGCTGGTTATGTAATCATGAGAAAGAGCCGGCGCGGAGATATTTCCGCGCCGGCCCTTCTTCCAATTCGATTCCCCTGCGGAGGTCAGGCGTCTTCCTCCAGCTGCCGCAGCCCCGCCAAGTCCGTCACCGGCATGGAGAAGGCCACGGACTGGGCCTTTGTCTGCATGCCCGCCTGGGCCATGACCGCCTTCATGATGGGCGTGCGGTCCTGAATCCGGGTCAGGATAAACACCATCTCCTTCTCCGCCGCCAGGGACACCCCCAGAAACTTCCGCGCCAGCTTCGTCCCGGTGCCTTTGGCCTGGATGGTGGTTCCGCCGGCCGCCCCGGCGGAGCGGGCCGCGTCCATCACCTGGTCCGTGCAGCCCCGGTTTGTGATGACCACGATCAGCTCGTGGGTGATCTCCTTTTCCATGTCGTCCTCCTCCGCCTGCCATTGCAGCAGCTCGTCCCTGGCCCTGGCCCCGCCGACGCTGGCGATGGGCACTGTCATCAAAATGCCCCGTCCCGGCACGTCCAGCCACAGCTCCCGCGCCGCCTTGCGCACCAGGCGGGAGGATCGGGGCGCCGCCAGCAGCAGCACCACCTTCTCCGTGGCCTCCAGTCCCAGGTAATCCAGCACCTCCGTGGTAGCTGTGCCCCGGCCCAGGGCGCCCAGGATCAGCGAGGCCCCCTGGGCCTGAAACCAGGACGCGAACTCCCCGCCCCGGCTGCGGTCCGTGATGGTAATCATAAGAACGGCTCCGGCCATGAAAGGGCCTCCTCTCTCCAGCAATTTTTCGTTAATAGGGAAGCTCGATGACCTCCTCGTCCTCCGCGGCCTCCGCCAGCTTCGCCCGCTTCAGCTTCCACTGGTAAACCAGCCCCAGCAGCTGGATGGTCAAAAGCGGCGTCATAGCCACCATGGCCACCACGCCGAAGGCGTCGGTGACGATGCTGCCCCCCAGGGCCTCGCACGCCCCCATGGCAAAGGGCAGCAGGAACGTAGCCGTCATAGGCCCGGAGGCCACACCGCCGGAGTCGAAGGCAATGGAGGTGAAGATCTTCGGCACGAAGAAGGACAGCGCGACAGCGATGAGATAGCCCGGCGCCAAAAAGGCAAAGATGGAGATTCCCGTCAGCACCCGGACCATGGCCAGTCCGATGGACACCGCCACACCGATGGACAAGCTGGCGCTCATAGCGCTGCCGGGGATGGCCCCGGAGGTGATCTCCTCCACCTGCTTGTTCAGCACGTGGACCGCCGGCTCCGCCTGAACGATGAACCAGCCCATCAGCATACCGATGGGAATCAGAATCCAGTTGAAGGGCAGGGCGGCAATCTGCCGGCCCAAATAGGTGCCCGCCGGGAGGAAGCCCACGTTGACCCCTGTGAGGAAGAGGGCCAGGCCAATATAAGTATACAAAAGCCCGATGAGGATTTTCAACACCTTTTTTCGCTTCAGCCGCAGGGCCACCACCTGGAACACCGCAAAAAACGCGGCAATGGGGAACAGGCTCTTCAGAACCTCCACCGCGTACTCCGGGAGGGCGGCGAAAAACAGCCCGCCCAGCTCCCGGCTGTCCGCTGCGGAGGGCATGGGGGAGGGGACATAGGCCCCCGAGGCGGGATAGATCAACGCCAGGGCCAGCACCGCCAGAATCGGCCCCACGGAGCACAGCGCCACCAGGCCAAAGCTGTCCTGGGCGGCGTTTTCATCACTCCGGATGGAGGAGACGCCCAGACCCAGGGCCATGATAAACGGAACAGTCATCGGCCCGGTCGTCACGCCGCCGGAGTCGAAGGCCACCGCCAAAAACTCCCGGGGTACAAAAAACGCCGCCAGGACGAGCACCACCGCATAGGACCCGATGAGCAGCCATTGGAGGGGAATCTGAAACAGGATGCGCAGCAGCGCCACTACCAAAAACGCCCCCACGCCCGCTGCCACCGCTCCAACCAACACCCCGCCGGGAATGCCGGGCACCTGGGTCGCCAGGACCTGGAGATCCGGCTCGGAGACAGTGACCACCACGCCGATCAAAAAGCTCACGGCCACAATGACCCAGACCTTCCGGGAGTTTGCCATGTGGGAACCCACCTGTTCGCCGATGGGGGTCATGGCGGTATCCGCGCCCAGGGTGAAAAAGCCCATGCCCAGAATCAGCAGCACTGCCCCCGCCAAAAAGGCCAGCAGGATGTCCACCGGCAGGGGGGCGGCGGTGAGGCACAGTACCAGCACAATGCCAGTGATAGGCAGGACGGAAGCCAGAGCCTCCCGGACCTTTTCGCCCAAAATCGTCTTTGTCCGGCCCATTTTGTCCCGCCAGCGCCGTATTCCGCCCATTCTGCCCGCCTCCCCGCATCTTAAAATGCAATATTGGTTTATTTTATCATACAATCGCTCCCCTCCGCAACCGCCTGGCAGCTTCTTTACGCGGCCTTTACACCACCTCTCCTCCCGGCCGTCCGGCCCCACCCCTGCGCAAAGCCTTGCAAATCCCGGCCCGGCATGGTAAAATGAGAAAAATCGAAGGGAGGTTGTCTATGGAACGCATCAGCAAGGAAAACTACTATCTGGACATCGCCGAAACCGTCCTGGAGCGGGCCACCTGCCTGCGGCGGATTTACGGGGCCATCGTCGTCAACAACGACGAGATCATCTCCACCGGCTACAACGGCGCGCCCCGGGGCCGGGCCAACTGCGTCGACATGGGCTTTTGCTCCCGGGAGATGCTCCAGGTCCCCAGGGGCCAGCGCTACGAGCTTTGCCGCAGCGTCCACGCCGAGGCCAACGCCATCATCTCCGCCGCCCGGCGGGACATGGTGGGGGGCACGCTGTATCTGGTGGGGAGGGACGCCCAGACCGGCGCGCTGCTGGGCGACGCCACCTCCTGTTCCATGTGCCGCCGCCTGATCATCAACGCGGGGCTTGCCCGGGTGGTCATCCGCCGGACCAAACTCGCGTTTGACGTCATCCCGGTGTCCGATTGGATTGCTGAGGACGACACCGCTCCGGTACAGCCATTGGTCCCGGAAGGGCACGACATTTACAGAAAAGGGGAGTCTTCTTGAAAGCGGGACTTGTCACCTTTTACCATCTCCATCACTATGGGGCGTTGCTCCAGGCCGCAGCCACGCAGCGGGCGCTGGAGTCCCTGGGCTGGGAGTGCGAAACCATTGACTATTTTGTCAACCAGGACAACCGCATCCTCAAGCCCCCCACCTCTCTCGGCCGGGCCGCCAACGACGCCCACAGCGCCCTCCATTACCGGGCGCTGCGCAGGCGCTGGCTGCGGTTCGAGGAATTTGCCAAGACCCATCTGGCCCTGACCTCCCGCCGTTACGCCAGCTGGGAGGAGCTGCGGGACGCCGGGCTGCCTTACGATCTCCTGATCTCCGGCAGCGACCAAATCTGGAATCCCACTATTTTCCCCGACGGGCGCTTCGACCCCGTCTTCTTCGGGACCTTCTCCCCCCTGCGGAAAATCGCCTACGCCCCCTCCTTTGGCGTGTCCCACATTCCCGAGGGGATGGAGGCGGAGCTGAAGGGTTATTTGGACGGTTTTTCCCACCTCTCCGTCCGGGAGCGGCAGGGCCGGGAAATCGTCCGGGAAATCGCCGGGCGGGAGGCCGCGGTGGTCCTGGACCCCACGCTGCTGCTGACGGCGGCGGAGTGGTCCGCCCTGGCGGCGGCCCCGCCCCGGCAGGGGGCGTATATCCTCTGCTACTGCATCGCCCGTCCCGGCCCTCTGGAGCCATATATCCAGCGCCTGGCGGAGGAAACGGGCCTGCCGGTCCTCCAGCTCTGCGGCACCCGCCGGGGAGTCCATCCCAAGGCCAAGTTGATTTTGGACGCCGGCCCGGCGGAGTTTCTGTCTCTGTTTCAAAACGCCGCCTATGTCTGCACGAACTCCTTCCACGGCACCGCCTTCGCCGTTCAGTTCCAGCGCCCCTTCTTCACCAGCGTGGCCCCTGCGGAGCTGCAGGAGCCGGAAAGCTCCCGGACCTTCAGTCTTCTCAGCCGCCTGGGCCTGACGGAGCGGATCGTGGGCAAGGGGGATACGGCGGACCTTTACGACATTCCCGACTGGTCCGCGGCGGACCGGCGGCTCAACGCCGCCCGGCAGGGGGCCATGGCCTACCTGAAAGCCGCCCTGGCGGATGAACCCTACGAAGAGGAAACGCCTCCGGCCGCCTCCGGCGGCCCTGTCCTGGCGGACCGGACCCACTGCACCGGCTGCACCGCCTGCCGCAACATCTGCCCCAAGGGCGCCATCTCCATGGTCCGGGATAAGGAGGGCTTTGCCTTTCCGGCGGTGGACCCGGAAAAATGCGTCCACTGCGGGGCTTGTACCGCCGTCTGCCCCATGCTGCACCCCCGGGAGGTCCGGCCCCTGCCTGCCGCCTTTGCCGCCTGGAACCGGAACGCCGACCTCCGGCGGGACTCCACCTCCGGCGGGGCCTTTTCCGCCCTGGCGGACTACGTGCTGGAGGGGGGCGGCGTGGTTTTCGGCGCGGCCCTGGACGGCAAGCAGCACCTGCGGCACATCGCCTGCTTCCGCAAGGAGGACCTGTGGCGCCTCCGAGGGACCAAGTACGTCCAGAGCGACCTGGACGACGCCTTTCAGGCGGTGAAAAAGTACCTGGAGACCCGGCAGGTCCTCTTCTCCGGAACGCCCTGCCAGGTGGACGGGCTGTACCGCTACCTGGGCAGCCGCCCGGAAAACCTCACCACCTGCGACCTGGTCTGCCATGGGGTCCCCTCTCCCGGGGTCTGGGAGGACATGGCCCGTTATATCGAGAAAAAGCGGGGCCGGGAACTCCAGACCGTCCGCTTCCGCAACAAAGTGGAGGGCTGGAAAAACAGCCACTTCACCGCCGTTTACGACGACGGCACCGTGGATACCCAGCCCCTGTTTGAGACGGCCTATGGCCGGGCCTTCGGCCGGGCGCTGTTCCTGCGGCCCTGCTGCTACCGCTGCCCTTACGCCTGCATGAACCGCCCGGGGGACTTCACTCTGGGCGATCTGTGGGGCCTCCGCCCGGACGAGTTTCCCGACCAGCAGCCCAGGGGCATCAGCCTCCTTCTGGTAAACAGCCCCCACGGCAGCTATATTTTCGACCGCCTCTCTCTCAGTCTTCAGCCCTTCCCCATAGAGCGGGCCATCGCCGGAAATCCTCGGCTGGCCTCCCCCATCACCCAGCCGGAGGACCGCCCCGCCTTCTTCGCCGCCTACGCCCTGGAACCCTTTGACCAAGTGGTCCGCCGTTTCTGCGCTTTGCCGCCGCTGCCGGTCCGGGCCGCTGGAAAGGCCCTCTCTCCGGAGGTAAAGTCCAAGCTGCGGAAGTTTATCAAATAGTACGAATTGTATAAATTTATATATTATTTACAAACCGTATATTTTGCCATATAAAACGCGGGACCGCCAATCAAGGCAGGTCCCGCGTTTCCACTCCCCCCGGCTGAGAGAGAAACCACAGCGGCGCACCGTCGTGGCGGCTGGGGGAAAGTTCTTCCAAAATTAGCTCCAGATCCCAGGGAATCAGGCTCCGGTCCCGGCTGGCGGGGTCCGCCACCAGGATTTCCCCGCTAAGGGTCGTCCCCCGAAGGAGGATGAAGTGCCCGCCCTTGGTAAAATGCCCCTTAGTCATCAGGGCCACGGCCAAGTCCCCTGCCGACAGGCGGCTATAGATCGTGTCTGCTTCCAAAGTTGTCAGGTCTGCCGGTTCGCAGCTCAGGCCGTAGGCCTCCGCCACTCCCTGTACCATGGAGAGATAGGACCCATGACTTTTGCACCAATAACCCCGCTCCACGCACACCCGAGCCATATCCTCCGGATCCACGACCTCCCCGGCCAGCGTGGACACGGCCATCGCCATAGCGGTGGGGCCGCAGCCGTGGGTCCGCAGGGGATCGGAGCCGTACATCTGCGCCGCCCGGGCCTCGTCGGTCTGGTTGAAATAGGCCACGTCCACGCCGCCGCCGGTGAGGTACTCCAGCCCCTCCCGCTCTACCAAATCGCTGATCAGCGGATTTAGGATGTCCTTGGGCGGCGCGATTTCCGGCTCATCCAGGACGGAATCCTCTCCGGCCAACTCCGCCGGCTCCTCCGGCGGGGCGGTGACCGCCTCCATCCAGGTCCGGAGACTCTCCCGGGCCGCTCCGGCCCGCCCGGCCAAGGCAGCGGCAGCATCTCCCACCTGGCTGGCTGCGGCGGACCCGGCCCGGCAGACGCTCTCCCAGGCCGCGTGGCCCACCCGCCGCACAGGCGCAGTGATCTCTTCATAGACCGCCGGCTCAAAAAACCGGCACGCGGCCAATTCCATTCCGCCTACACAAACAACCGCCAGGAGAATCAGCGCAGCCCACCGGACCCACCGGGGCAGCCTTTTCCGCTTGGGCTTTTCCGGACGCAGGCCATACAGCGCCTCTAAATCCTGGGGGTCCAGAGAATCGAAATCGGGCATAGGAAGCCTCCTACAGTCAATCGGCCCGGCAAGGACCCTGCATCCTCCCCGCCGGTCTTCAGCCGGTCCTTACCGCCCAGGGCGGGCATTCGGCCGTACCGGCCACGCTCCCGGCATGGGCCGCAAACTTACTATACCACACTGCTTTCCCGCCCGCAAGGCCGGGGGCGGTTTTCACGAATATTGCCAAATACAAGGGCCGCCCAAAAAGGGCGGCCCTTGCTCAGTTATCCGCGATAGTTCCGCATCCGCCAGACGATGGCGGAGACCTGTCCTCTGGTCAGGGTATTGGAGGGGCGGAAGGTGCTGGTGCCGTTGTTGAAGTAGCCCTCGACGATGCCCGCAGCGTTCAGCGCCTGGACATAGACGTCGGCCGTGTCGGTGAAGGGTTTGACGCTGGAGAGGTTGTTGATGTCCAGCTTCAGCGCCCCGGCGGCCAGCTGGGCCACCTGGAGCCGGGTGATCGGTCCGCTGAGGTTCACGTTGCTGCGAGTGACCAGCCCGTCGCTCTGAGCCTTGGCCAGATAGCCGCTGAAGGTGCCTCCGCCGTTGACGGGTGCCTGTTCCGGATAGCCAGCGGCCAGCATAATCAGCTTCAGCGCCGCACCATAAGTAATGGTGTTGTCGGGCTTGAAATTGCCGTCGGGGTAACCGTCGATGACGCCGGAGCTGGCCAGCTCCACAACGTACTTGTAGCACCAGGTGGACGTAGTGACGTCCTTGAACTCCTTCCGGCTCTCCAGTACGCCCATGGAGAACACGCCGGAGGCGATGGCCGTGTTGCTGGCATTCAGCGCCACGTAGGGAATTTCAACGGGGCCGGTATAGCCCGAGGCGGGGACAAAGCGAAGCTGCCCCAGCTGCTGGGTACCGGTGTTGTAGCCATAGACCGTAGTGGTATTGGCCGGAGAAGCGGTGGAAGAACCCACGTAAATCGTACCCACATTGGCAGCAGGAAGCTTCAGCAGCTGAATACCGCTGGGCGTGGTGCCGGTGGCGGCAGCCACCGCCGCCGCGATGGAGGACGCCGGGAAGGTGACGGCGGTGTTCTTCGGCGTAGGCCCATAGACCTCCGAGACCGCCTTGTTGGTGACACTGATGAGGATGGCCCCGCTGACGGACTGCCCGCCGGTGCCGTAGGCCGTAAAGGGAATGGAAGCGCAGTAGTTAGAGCCGCTGGGCACATACGTCAGCTCCGACAGCGCATACTCGCCGAAGCCGGCGGGGCTGAGGTAGAAGTTCCGGCTGCGGTTGGAGGCGGTAATCTGCTCCCGGGCGGAGGTGCCGTAACGGCTGGCGCCATAGTAGTTGTAATACAGGCTTCCCACCGTGGGCACATCCCCCAGCGTCACATACTGCAGCGTCCCGCTGGGATAGGTGCTCTTGTAGAACCGGGCCAAATCATTCGCGTTGATCTGGATGTTGGTCCCGGTGGTAACGGCATAGCGCACGCTGCCCACTACATTGGACGATGCGGCCGTCCCCCCTGTGGGCGTGATCACCACGCTGCCGTCCACGGACCGGGAGCCGGAGCCGTAGGCGGTGAAGCGCAGGATGACTTTCCCGCTGGTGAAGGAGCTGGCTGCGGCAAAGGTCAAGTCGTTCAGGGCGTAGTCCCCCCGCTCCGCGTCGCCGGCATTGTAGTAGAAGCGGACATTGCGGAGGCTGTTGCGGGACAGGGAGCTGGAATAGCTGGTGTTGTACCCGGTGTAAAGGGTACCGTAGGCATCCGGGAAGTCCGTGGTAGAGGGGTTTTCAAAGACCACGTATTCCAGGCTGTAGCTGCTGTAGCTCTTGCGGAAGAAATCGTCGAACTTCACCCGGTCGAAGTTCACCGTGCGGCCGGGGGTGACGGTGTAGCCGATGTCCCCGCCGGCGTTGCTGTTCACCACCAGTTTCAGCGTGCCCTCCTCGTAGTCGGTGCTGTCGTAATAGGCCCGGAAGGACAGCGTCAGGGTGCTCTTGTCCTTGGCAGTGGCGTCGGGGCGGAAGGACAGGCTGTTGAGGGCATAGGTACCGTAGGCGGCGCTGGAGCTGTAGTAGAACTGGGTCTGGGTAAAGGTCAGGCTGCTGCGGTTCAGCGGCGTGCCGCCGGTGCAGATGCTCCCGGCGAAGCTGGCGTAATCGCTGCCCGCCTCAAAGGAGACGTAGCGGATGGTGCGGTTCCCGTTGCCGGAGAGGGACTGATAGGCCCGGTTGAAGTCCTCCGGCTTGAAGTCCGTGCTGCCGCCGGGGGTAGCCTCATAGGTAATGGTATTGGCCTCGCTGGTGATGTTGATGCGGAGGATGCCCTCCTCATAGTCGTTGCTGCTGTCGTAATAAGCCCGGAAGGGGATGGAGAGGCTGGCTCCCTCCTTGGCGCTGCGGTCCGCCTGGAAATTCAGGTCGTCCAGGGCGTAGTCTCCCTCCCGCTGGTCGCTGTAGTAGAACCAGGTCTTGCTGTGGGTCAGATCCGACAGCTCCAGCTCCGTATTGCGCACGTAAAGACGCCCCGCAAAGTTCTTATAGGAATCCGGCGCGTCGAAGGACACGGCGCGAATGGTGCGGTTATTGTACTCGGACAAGGCGCGGTAGACATCGTTAAACGCGCTCTTGTTCAGGCGGGTGGTGCTGCCCGGGGCCACATTGCAGGTAACGGTGTCCTGGGAGCCGTTTTTGTCGATGATGATCCGCAGAGTGCACTCGGCGTAATCGTCCCGGCTGTAATAGGCCCAGAAGGGGATCTCCAGCTCATCGCCGTCCCGGGCATTGTTGCCGGCCCGGAAGACCAGGTCGTCCAGGGCATAGTCCCCGTAGCTGGTGCCGGTGTAGTTGAACTGCTCCCGAGCCAGCTCGTTGCGGGTAAAATCGGCGTGGCCCGAGGCGCTGATCTTGCCGGAGAAGGTGGTGTAGCTGTTATCGGGATCGAACTCCACATAGCGGATGGTCCGGTTCGAGCTGGCCACGTCCCGGTAGGCGTTGTTGAAGTCGCTGCGGTTGAAGGTGACGGAACCGCCCGGGGCCACCCGGTAAATGACCTCCCCCTCTTCCCCATCCTCGTCAATGCGGATGCGGAGGGTGGCGTCATAATAGTTGCTGCTGTTGTAATAGACCCGGAAGGTCATGGACAGCTCGTCGCCCTCCTTAGCGGACCGGTCCGCCCGGAAGCTGACGTCGTCCAATGCGTAGTCCCCGCCGTAGCGGTCGTTGGTGATGTAAAAGCTCTTACTGTCCAGCCGCTCCCGGTCCATGGCCCGGCCCCCGGCGTAGAGGGCGCCATCGAAGCGGTCATAGCTGCTGGAGGGATGGAAGGTGACATACCGGGGGCTGGTGGAATCGCCGCTGAGCTTCCGGTAGGCCTCTTCGAAATGGGCGGTCTTGAAATTCACCGTGCCGCCGGGGGCTACCCGGTAGAGAATGTTGGCGGAGTCCGTGGAGGACGCGGAACCGGAAATCACAATGCCGCCGGAAATCTCATTCCCGTAAACGTCTGAAGCCGTGTAGTTCGCGGTCAAACTGCCGGAAGAGCTGGGGACATAGTACAGGTAGCTGGACAGATCGCTGTAAGCGTAACCTCCCGTACCCAGAGCAGCCTTGCTGCTGGTGGCATAGAGCTTGCCGCTGCCGCTGACGGCGGTGAAGCGGATGCTGGAGAAGCTGCTCTGTCCGGTGAGGGCGGAGAACTTGGCGGCCACCTGCATGCGCACGTCCCCGCCGATCAGCTTGCCAGAAGTGGTCCCGGCGTTAAGGGTGATGTTCTGCCCGGAGGCCCGAAGGGCGTAGAGGGCGGAATAGGAGGTATTGCTGTTGACGGCGTAGCTGGCCGGGGAAACCAGCGTCTGGCCCTTATAGGCGTAATAACCGGTCGTGCCCTGAATCCAGCCCTTGAACACATGGCTTCCGGTTATGGAGGGCATACTGGGGTTGACGGGGACATGCTGAGGCCGCCCGCCCTTGACCACGCTTTCCGTAGACGTGCCGGAGCCGGTGTAGTAGGAGACGACGTAGGTTCCGGCGACGTTGTTGCCCCCGTTGGTGATGCCATAACCGCAGGTGTCGCACCGGCCGTCGTTGTTGCCGTCCCGGTGGAGGGCACGGCTGCCCACCTCGGTGCAGTAGACGCACTGATGCCAGTGGTAGTTGGCGTCTGTGGTCCAGTTGGCGGAGAAGCTGTGGTTGTGGGTGGACGCGCCGCAGCGGGTGCAAACGCCGTTGCTCCCGGTGTTATGCCCCAGCCGGTCGGCGGTTTTCATCACATAGGGCTGCTGGCATTTGACGCAGGTATAGCTGATGTAACCATCCGCCGTGCAGGTGGGCGCATGGGGCACACCGTTATCCTTGGGAGAGTGCTCCTCCGCCGGCCCCTTATAGGTGCACCCCGGCGTCTCGCACTTTTGCCAATGGGTGGAGCTGTCATAGCCGTAGGTATTTTCCAAGCTGTGCTTTCCCGTGGCGGGAACCGGCTCCTGCCAGCTGTAAGAGCACTCGCCGCAAGCATACTCCGCCACACCGGCCTGGTAGCAGGTGGACTCCTTGATGATAGCCTCTTGGCTCTTGATGTGTTTCCCGCGGCTTTCCTGGCCGCATTCACATTTCCAAACATGCATCGTCTCTGTTGTCTTGACGAGCTGATTGAACACGTGCTCATGCGCCGCCAGGGCCGGCGGAGCCAGCCCCACGGTCAGGAGCAGCGCCAGCGTCAGGGCCGGCAGCCTTCTTTTCCAAAATTCCTTCATAAATTGTTACCTCCATGCCTGCTGCAGATCGGAAAATGCAGTTTCGATAACCCTGCTCTTTATACCATAGCCGAAAGCTCGCCAACAATCATGAACAAATTGTGAACAAGCAGCAACATTTTGGTATCATATAGCAAACCCGGCGATATTTCCCATATTTCGGCATATACTTTGCCTTATTTCGACTTTCGCCGCCCTGCCTGAATCATTCCGGATGCCTTTCTATCGGCCTTCTGAAAAGACCATAACATTTCTCTTTTCAGAGCCGGAGTTGCTCGACGCCGCCTCACAAAACGATTCGTCAAACGAGTCAAAACGAGCAGCCGCCTTTGCTAAGGCCACTCACTAAAATTTGCCGTTTACTTCCTTTCAAACGCTACGACGCCGCATTCATAAGGGTGATCGTAATAGAGGACTTCTTTATCCGAGCGTTTATGCAGGAGCGTCTTCAAGACGATGAAGAAGTCTCCTCCTCCACTTAAAATCATCACAACAGACAGCAAAAGAAGCCAAAAATTCCCGGCCGCTGCGGCGATTGCCGCCAGTCCGAAGCCCAGAATCAGCGTGGGCATAGCGGCGCCGGCGACATACTGCCATCTGGTTAATGGCTCGGAACAAGTACAGTAAGGGGTAAGCATTTTCCAGATTACGCCGAATGCAATTGCATTCCAATGCCCTTTGGCAAAAAATCCCCAAGTCAGCCCATGGATGAACTCATGAAGTGCGGTCAGCAGCAGCAGCAGCGCAATCCAAAACGCAATGAACCCGTGAAAAGAAAAGGAAAAATCTCCGCTGCCAACCGGATTGATTCTGTAATATGCACCGATTGCGGCCGCCATAAAGGGCAGCATGATTATAACAGCCATCATGTTTGCCTGCAAAATCCCAACCGTTAAGTCCCTTTTCAAATATCCCCTCTGCTCCATTTCCTCACAGATCCTCTCAAAATCCGCTTTTCGTTTCTGCTCAAGGGGAGTAAGTTCTCTCTCCTTTTTTCCCATGCCGTTCCCTCCTTCAGAATGATATAACAAATGGGGTGTAATTATAGCACAGAACCGCTGCCGCATCAATATGTTTTTGTGGAAGCCGCTGAAGCGGCAGCCCGGCAAGCATCCTCTTAAAAAAGACAATAAAATGTTTCTCTTTACAAATAAATTTACCTCCTATATAATACATAGGCTACGAAATCTGTGAAGGACGGAGAATCTATCATGGCTTTGATCGAGTACGACACTTATAAGCAGAAGCTCCGGGATCTGCGCCCCGAGCTGGATAAGCTCTCCGCCGCACTGGACATCGGGGCGGCGAAGCAGGAGGCCCGGCGCCTGGAGGACGAAACCGCCCAGGACGGCTTTTGGAACGACCTGGAGCGGTCCCAGAAGGTTCAGCAGCGGCTCAAGCAGCTGCAAAACAAGATTGCCCGGCAGGAAAAACTCCTCGCCGCCTGGGAGGATCTGACCGCCCTGTGCGAGATGGGCCAGGAGGCCGACGACGCCGAGATTTTGGAGGAACTGAAATCCGAGTTCGCCGCCCTGGAGGACCAGACCGCCGAAACCCGCATGGCGACGCTCCTCTCCGGGGAGTACGACGGGTGCAACGCCATCCTCCAGTTCCATGCCGGCGCCGGCGGCACCGAGGCTCAGGACTGGGCGCAGATGCTCTACCGCATGTACACCCGCTGGGTGGAGCGGAAGGGCTTCACCTATAAGATCCTCGACTACGAGGACGGCGACGAGGCCGGCATCAAATCCGCCGCCATCTCCATTGAGGGGGAGAACGCCTATGGGCTTCTCAAAAGCGAGAACGGCGTCCACCGGCTGGTCCGGGTCTCCCCCTTCGACGCCAACGCCCGGCGGCAGACCTCCTTCGCCGCTGTGGAGGTTATGCCGGAGCTGGAAAACGACGAGTCCATCG
>JAAVYM010000028.1 GCA_022791135.1 Oscillibacter sp. | reverse complement strand
CGTTTTCGGAATATCTTCCTGGATCCTTTCCCAAAATTCGTCTGAGATTGTCCAGGACTGGTAACTCTTCTTTTCGCTCATTTTCTCGCCCCTGCTCTATTATACCACTTTATCCCTTATTTTGGGATAGGCTCTAAATATTTACGAGTTTCGGCCTTTATTCTTAACGAAACACCAGCTGAGACACGGACGGAAGGGAGTAATGCGTATACAGCGAAAAACAAGATGCGCATTTCTCGTTGTGGCAGCGCTATTGAGCCTCCACGGCGGTATCCGCATGCGAGGCAATGCACTGCCTTTTAAAGCCTCGGAAAGCAAAGTTTTCATAGGTGCCTCCTTCACACAGAAAGACGGGCACCCTCTTTGCGAAAGCATGAAACGCCTTTCTATGGACGAATGCAGCGCCGGCTGCCCATTTGGATGACAACAGCTCCCTAGTGGTCTCCGGCCTCCTCAGGAGCGGAAACCTGACATTGACTGTTCTGGCCCGGCAAAACCGGATTCAAGGCGCGATGGACCTTACTTTCTCCGTGGGTACAGCCATTGATGCTTCACTGACGCCGCCAGGCACATAATGCTAAAGTGGGATACCAGTGGAACCGGCCCGGACGGAGGAGACGATTCAAGAAGGCCTCATTACACGCTTTTTCCTCATCAAAATCATTCAGGCCAGCGCGGACGCGTCTCAGCTCCTGGTGGAATCCTCCGGAAAGGTCTTGACTGCAAGACATCGCTTCAGATGTCTATTTGCATGGGGCCAGGATAACTTTTTTCGGTTGTTCATCATTTTACTGGACAATCCTGTCAAATACTGCGCCCAGGCGGCACGCTCTGCTCCTCTCTATACGTTTGGAGACAGAGCCTTTGCATTTTGGTGTCAAATCTCTGCGAGAGACTGGGTGCGTCGCTGCTGTCCCGCTATTTTCACCGGTTCTACTGAGCTGATTCTTCCCAGGCCAGGAAAACCGGCAGATATGGGATTGGGCTGTCTACCGTAAAAGCGATCGTGACCCGGCCCAGGGGGCGTATTTCAGACCGTTACGCCAATGGAAGCATTTTTTTAGCAACAATTCCACAGGCAAACGGATATGTCTTTATAGAAACAATTACCTCATAAAGACAGGCCTCCTTTCCTGTCCAAATAACACCTGCTTTTCAAATTGCGCCTGTAAAGGACGCGAAGCCAGGGGCCTGTTTCGGCTCCTGGCTTCGCTGATTTTATTCGGATACTTGCTGCGGCCACCTCCCGACCAACGCCAGGAAGGGATCACACCACCAAGTAGTTGATAAAGATTCCGGTGATGATGACGGACGTCACCGTCAGGCAGATAAAGCCGGCAACCAGCATCTTCGGCAGGACATTATCCAGGATCATCTGCTCCTCGTCCTCTGTTCCACCCACCTGCTTTGCCACCTCGGTGGACACGACATAGGTTCCGGGGAACCCAAACAGGCACGAGCAGGTAATACCGCAGCACATCATCCAGCTGAACTTGAAAATCTTACCGACAATGATCGCGATAACAAACATGCTGAGCAACCCGATTACAAATGCGCCGATCACCACCGGCAGCAAAGCCGCCACATCCGCCGGCGTAACCGCAGTGAGAAACACTAAGATGGAGACCATGCACACCACTAGGCCAATACCGTAGCAATTGGATTTTTTCATCACGTCATGCTCCAGAAAACCGATCTCCTGAGCAATCACGCCCATAATCAGGCAGATGACATACTTGTGTACCGCGCCCCCGGTAAGAAGGGAAAGCTGAAAGGAAATGAGAGCGACAATGCAGCTCTTGCCCAGCAGGATAAACGGGGTCTGGAACCGCTCGGGCAGCGGAGGAATCAGCTTTTTCCTGGCAGGCTGCGCCTCAGACTTTCCCGTGCTGTCGAAGAAGGTACGCGTCCACTGGATCGAGCCGTCCTGGTAACCGCTTACCAGCCGCCGAGCCTCTTTCCGGAGAAACAGGGATGCCAAAGGGTAGCCGATGATGCCCTGCACCGCCACGATGATGGTTGACAGGACGCCGGCCAGCTTCAAAGACTCCGGAGAACCCAGGGCCGTAATCGCATCATTGACCACCACAGCGGAAACCCAGCCGCCGGTAATGGGACCCACCAAGGCCACCGCAAAGTTGTTGCCCAGGATCGGCCGGGCCACGAAGAACATCAGCACGCCGCCGACGATCACAATGGCGAGGCCCAAAACCACAACCTTCCACTGCTCTACAAACTGCTTCAAATCCAGCAGCGTGCCCATATTGACAATAAAGAGGCCTGTCATCATGGTGGAAATGGGCATCAAACCCGCGTCTGTAAAAAGAGTCGTGGGGACAATCCCACTCCAAAATAAGATCAGGAAGGTAACCGTTGCGAAAAGCAGCACGGGTATAACCGCGTGAGTCCTATCGGAGATAAAATCACCGACGGCAAAAATCACACATACGATTGTTAAGGCCAACATACCATCCATAAACACACATTTCCTTTCTTTTTTCACCCTATTTTTTGCTGTTTCGAATCGCCTCCATAATCCGCACCGGCGTCATCGGGATCTCATAGATACTGACGCCGATTGCATCCCGCACGGCCGCGCGGATAGCGGGGGCGGCCCCCACGATGGGCGGCTCCCCAACGCCCTTGGCCCCAAAGGGTCCCAGGCAATTGGGGTGCTCCACCAGAATCGTCCGCAGCTGCGGCACATCCATGGCTGTGGGGATCAGATAATCGTGATAGGTGTGATTTTTCATCCGGCCGCTTGCCATGAAGTGCTCCTCCATCAGTGCCCATCCAATGGCCTGAGCCATACCGCCTTGCAGCTGCCCTTCCACGGTGCTGGGGTTGATGGCCTTTCCCACATCGCAGGCCAGGACCGCATCCTCCACCGTGACCTCCCCTGTTTCGGTATCCACTGCCACCGTTACACCCTGGCAGCCGAAGGCATAGGTGTGCATTTTATCGCCCTGGTTTTCCGGATTCGGATAGGTCATCGGCGGATACCAGGACCCTACAGTTCCCAGGGGAACCTGGGACGCAAAGGCCTTGGCAATGACACTTTTCAGCGGGATGGCCCGCTCCGGGCAGCCGGTGGGATATACCTGATCGTGATCGATTTCACATGTGCGCAGGTCACAGTGAAGCATCTCCGCTCCCACCTTCTGAAAGCGCCTCCGCAGCTGCCGGCAGCCGTCGACAATGGCGTTTCCAGTGAGGACCGTCGTTCTGGACGCCACGGTGGCCCCCGACTCCAAGGAGGCGGCAGAGTCGGAGAAGTCGATGTGCACCTTTCCGATGGATACGCCCAGTGTGTCCGCCGCCAACTGCTTCATGGCAATGATAAAGCCCTGCCCCAGCTCGCTGGCGGATGCGCCGATGTTGATGGATCCATCCGGCTGTGCCTGCACCAGGCAGTGGGCGCCGTCTGTCGGCATGCCGGTGCCTGTTCCGTACAGAAAGCAGGCCATGCCCCTGCCCCGCCGGATTTTCGGATCGGACTGATCCAGGGGATCCTGAAAAATTTTGTCCTCGCGGACGCGCTTGATGCACTCCTCCAGGCCCAGCCCCCGCTCCTCCAGCATAACCTGTCCCCAAATGGTGCTGTCACCGTTTCGCAGGATGTTTTTCAGCCGCAGTTCCACCGGGTCCATTCCCAGCCGCCGGGCCAGTTCATCCATCTGCGACTCCATGGCAAAGTGGGCCTGCGGGCTGCCCAGCCCCCGAAACGCGCAGCCATAAGGATGATCCGTAAACACAGACCAGGACCGGCACAGCGCATGGTCGATGGAATAGGGTCCCCCCGCATACTGCGCCGTTCTGGAGGGGATGGCGTCAATGGACTTCCACGCGCCCTTATCGACAACGGTATCCACCTTAATGCCGAGGATCTTTCCCGTCTTGTCTGCGGCCAGCTGGTGATGAATCACGCAGGCATGCCGCTTGCCGGTGTTTTTAAAGACCTCGTCCCTGGTAAATTCATAGTAGACCGGGCGTTTGGTTTTCAGGGCCAGCACGCCGGCAATGACGCTTACGTCAAAGGTCGAGTCCTCTTTGCCGCCAAAACCGCCGCCCACAATCTGGCTGACCACGCGGATCTTGCTTTGAGGGAGGTTGAACGCATCGGACATGGCCCGCTTCGCCATCTGCACCGCATGCTGGGGGCTATAGATCACAAGCCCGCCCTGAACAGGGTCCGGCTCCGCGATGGCAACGTCGGGTTCCAGATAGGCATGATCCAGCATAGGGGTCTTATACCAATTGTCAATTACCACATCGGCGCTTTGAAAGGCTGCGTCCGCGTCGCCCTTTTTCACAGTCACCGCATCGGAAACATTGCCGTCTTTTGGCACCGGATACTGCGCGTGAAGAAGGGGCGCGTCCTCCTGGAGCATCCTCTGCGGATCGTCGAAGCTCTCTAGGGGTTCGTATTCCACCTGGATCAAGGAAACCGCTTCCTCTGCAATGGCAAGGCTCTCCGCCGCTACAAGTGCCACGGGATCCCCCTCATAGAACACCTCGTCCCGGGCGATCACGACCTTGTCCGGAATCATGCCGCCATACCCGTTGGCGCCGGGGAGGTCGTTCGCCGTCATAACCGCCGCCACTCCCTCCAGCGCCGCCGCTGCTGATGTGTCGATCCGCACAATCCTGGCATGGCCATACGGTGGAAAGAGCGCCTTTGCGTAGAGAAGGTCCTTTCTGAACAGGGACAAGTCTGCTGTGTATTTCGCAGCTCCGGTGGCCTTGGCGAGGCTGTCCGGCCTGGGCAGGCTTTTCCCAACATAGTTTGGCTCTCTCATAGAGTACCCCCGTTATTTTTTCACTGCGGTGACAACCATCTCCACAAGCGCCTCTTCCTTTGCCATCTTTGCCTGCACCGTGGCCCTGGCAGGCTCATAACCGGGTTCCACCCAGGCTTCCCACACCTCGTTGAGCGCGTCAAAGTCCCGAATGATGTCCTTGAGGAAGACCTGAACAAACAGGATATGCTGCTTGTCGGAGCCGTATTTTTCAAGCGTCTCCTCGATCAGGCCCAAAACACCGGACACCTGCGCCTTGATGTCCGGACCAGCGGGCATGCAGGTTCTCCCGGTGAGATGCAGGATGCCGCCGTGCTCCACCGCCAGGGAAAGCCTTCCGTTTCCCTCATAACGTTTAATCTCCATTGCTGCTACTCTCCTTTACATTCTCAATTTTGGGACTCCGCACCGCTCATGCGCTCCGCCGCCAACTGAACCGCCTCTACAATTTTTTGATAGCCCGTGCAGCGGCACAGGTTGCCGGAGAGGGCAACGCGAATTTCCGCCTCTGTGGGCCTGGGATTCTTTTCCAGCAGGGCAATAGACGTCAGGACCATGCCCGGAGTGCAATACCCGCATTGGACGGCCCCAGCATCTACAAACGCCTGCTGCACAGGATGAGGGGACTCTATGGAGCCGACGCCTTCAATCGTGGTGATGGAATGCCCGTCGGCCATAGCCGCGAGAAAAATGCACGAGCGTATCGCAGTCCCGTCCAGGAGAACCGTGCAGGCGCCGCAGTCCCCGGTGCCGCAGGCCTTCTTCGTTCCCGTGAGGCCAAACCGGACCCGGAGAGTATCCACCAGCACCTCTGTGGCGCTCACCTCACAGGAGACCGCCTTTCCATTCAAAGTAAAACGGATCGTTACCATGATGATTCTCCTTTAGCCGCTGCCGCCGCCATTGCGACGGCCCGGGAGACCGCCGGACAGATGACATCCTGTTTATAGGTCTTAAAATAGCTCTCCCGCAACTTGGCTTCCACCGGATAGGTATCCCGGCAACAGGCGACGGCCTCTGCGGCCGTCTTGCCGATCAACATCTCCTCCAGCGTCTGGGCGTGGACCAGCGAGGCGTTTACCGCGCCAAGGGAAATGAAAGCATGCGTCACCTTTCCGTCATGGAAGGAACAATAAACACCTACCAGAAGCTTACCGATATCCTGAGCTTTTCGCCGGGAGAGACGGCAATAACCTGTCCCGTCCCCATCCCGCAGCAGCGGAACCTCAATGGCGGTCAGCAGCTCGTCCGGCCGCCTGACAGTGGCATAGGACCGGTCCGGCATGTAAAAATCCCGCAGCGCCACACGTCGCTTCCCGCCAGCGCTCTCGAGGCAAAGCTCCGCCTCCAGAGCATAGAGCATCGCTGCCGCATCTGCTGCAGGAGCGGCGGTGCAGATATTTCCCGCCGCCGTTCCCAGCGCACGGATAGCGGGGCTGGCCAAGTGGGATATGGCGGCTTGCAGGCCGTGATATCCGGACAGCAGCGGAGAGGCAAGCATCTCGTTATATGTAACCCCTCCGCCAATCCGCAGGCAGCCGTCCACGGCGGCGATATCATGGAAGCCCGGCAGTCCGGAAACCTGGAGAATCGCTTTTGGAGAGACTTTTTTCCCCGTGATGCTGAGCACGGCGTCCGTTCCCCCATTTACGACGAGGAGGTCCCCCTGGTACTGATGCAGGAGAGAAAGGGCCTCCTCCAATGTGTTTGCCCGAAAGAACTGTGTTTCCATAGAACCCCTCCTTCACGTTTCTCTTAAGGATCGTGCTAGACCCGCTCCACGGTGCCCTCCCAAGTGTCCACCGCACGCTTTTTGGAGTGCTCGTCATACCAATGCTTAGTAACGGTTTTGGCCCGGGTGTAAAAGCGGACGCCGTCCAGCCCCAGCACATGCTGGTCCCCAAAGAAGGAATCCTTATTGCCGGAAAAGGGGAAATAGGCGCTGGGAACAGGGATTCCCACATTCACGCCTACCATACCTCCATCGGTCCTCAGCTCAAATTCGCGGGCATAGTATCCGCTCTGGGTGAAGATTACAGAACCGTTGGCAAAAGGATTGGCATTCATCAGGGCCAAGCCCTCTTCAAAGCTGCCAACCCGCTTAATCAGCGTAACCGGCCCGAATATCTCCCGGTCTCCAATCGTCATTCCCGGCTTGACGCGGTCAAAAATCGTGGGGCCGACAAAATAGCCGTTCTCGTAGCCGGGCACCGTTATATCCCGGCCGTCCAGTACCAGCTCCGCGCCCTCGTCAATTCCCGTTTGAATCCAGCGGCAGACTTTCTCCTTATGGGCAGCCGTGACTACAGGTCCCAAATTGGTCCCCTCGTCATAGGCGCAGCCCACCTTGAGCGCCATTGCCTTTTCTTTCAGCATGCTGACAAACCGGTCCGCAATGCTCTCTTGCACCACCACGACGGGCAGCGCCATGCAGCGCATTCCGGCGCAGCCATATGTAGAGTTGATGATGGCATTGACGGAGCTTTCCAGGTCGCAGTCCTCCAGCACCAGGGCATGGTTTTTTGCCTCGCACTGGGCTTGGACGCGCTTGCCGTTGGCGGAAGCGGCCGAATAAATGTGCTTTCCAATATCGGTGGTTCCCACAAAGGTGACCGCCTTCACCCGAGGGTCGGTGAGGAAAATCTCAGCCTCGGCACGGCTGCATGTGACCAGGTTGACCACGCCCTTGGGGAAGCCCGCCTCTTCATAAAAGAGTTCCAAGATGCGCATAGATGTCAGGGGCGTCAGGCTGGCCGCCTTCAAGACCACCGTATTGCCCGTGGCAATCGCCAGTGGAACCATCCATCCCCAAGGGATCATGGCAGGAAAGTTGAACGGGACGATCCCGGCTACAACGCCTAGAGGCACGCGGTAGCTGGCCGTATCAAAGCCCGCCGTCACCTGCAGGGAGGCGCTACCCTGAGAAATAAAAGGCGTTGCGCAGGCCAATTCCGTGGGTTCAATGGCCTTCAGGACATCGCCCCGGGCCTCGCTCAGGTTCTTTCCCAGTTCCTTGGAACAAAGGAGCGTCAGCTCCTCAATATGATTCATCAACACGTCCCGCCACCGGAACATCAGCTGGGTCCGCTTGCTGACGGACATTTGAGACCAGGACGGGAACGCGGCCTCTGCAGAGGCAATGGCGGACTCTACCTCCTCCACTGTGCAACAGGGCACTTCGGCCAGCAGCTCACCGGTGCTGGAGTCGGTAACAGGCATCCATTTGTCCGTTTTAGATGCCCGCCACTCGCCGTTTACACAGTACTTTTTTCTCTCGGCCATAAAAACCACCTCTTCCTCTCATTGTAACAGCGCATTTGGATTGTGATGTTAGAATATAACATTTTATTTCATATGTCAATATATTTTTTATTTTTATAGAATTTTATATTAATTTTATAATTTAATTTTGAATATCAAAATTAAACTATAATATTGACATTGCTTTCACAAATGAGCTATACTAAAAGAAATAACCCCCGCTATGATGATGAAGGAGCTTTGTATTATGAGTGTTTCTCCATTGGCACGTCAGTCCAACCAATCCTCTATCCGATTGCTTCAGATCATGGAGTGCCTAGCGGAAAACCGGACGCCTATGCGGCTTCAGGATGTGGCGAAACAGGTCGGCATGACGCAGTCCACCGTTCTGCGATACCTCTACTCCCTGGAACATGAAAACTACATATATCAGGATGAGGAGACTGCCCGCTATGCGCTGACATGGAGAGTCTGCCACCTGAGCGAAAATTTGAACTCCTACTTGGGCCTTCGAAACATCACAACCACTTTTATCAATCAGCTGGCAAATTCCCTGTCACTTGGGGCCTGCCTGGTTGTTGAACACGATTGCCAGTGCATGTACCTTGACTGCATTGATAATCCGAACTCCTCCACCCTGCAAAGGATTGGAAAGCAGGCCCCGCTTTACGCCACGGGTTCCGGCAAACTGTTGCTCTCCCAGTTTTCCGAGCACCGGCTTCAGCAATACATTTCGGAAAACGGATTAAAGCAGTATACGGAACACACAATTACGGACCCCGCCGTGCTCCAGGAGGAACTGGAAAAAATCCGCCGCCAGGATTATGCCATGGATGAGCAGGAGTGTGAAATCGGGCTGCGCTGTCTCTCCTGCCCACTGCGCGACTATACCGGGAATATCATCGCCGCTGTGAGCGTCTTTGGAAACGTGCCGGAAATGCTGGATTCCAGGATTCAGTTTGAGATTTATCCTGCCTTGCGGGAGAAGACCACCATCATCTCCTCCCGTCTGGGCTATTGCTGGAAAGACGGTGAACGCTTTTCCAAGGTGGACACAGAACGCGCATAGGCAACGGGCATATTTCCGCCTTGTTTGTCATTGCCGTCTACATATCCTCCCTCCGGCATAAAAGAACGTCATGGAGCCTAGATGAAACTGAAAAACTCCCGCTGCATCCCGCAGTCAAAGCTTTACCTCTCACCGTTCATCCGCCCCACTTTCCTGCGCGCAAAAACACAAAAACCGCACGTGCAAAACAGGCACAAGGGCCGCCATCTTAATTGTCGATGGCGGCCCTTGTGCCTGTATATATGTAAATTCGAAGCCTCCGTACGCCGGAATCCTGCCGGGTCGTCTCCGGCCTTCAACCACTCCGGCACTGGGGGAGGCATTTAGAAGGTGCTTCAAATAGCAGGCGAACGCTCAGATTTACGCCCCCTAAAATCCGCTCTCGGTTGTGATAATTCACAAATATCAAACCAAACCGTTCGAAATAGCTTTTCTCTCACTCTAAGTTATCCAGTAGCGGCCATTGGTAGCAGCCCGCAGATTGCACTCAGCCACTACCTGCTCTAGCTGGCGCAACTATTGGACCAGGAAGTTTATGCGGACGTGATCGCAAACCTTTTCCTGGGCCAGCAAATCTGCTGATATTTTTGCTGTACGGCCATTTTCATTTCCAGGCTGTTCGTCCGCAGGCGCCGGTTCTCCGCGGCAAGGCTGGACGAACGATGACCGCCGTCCCCCCTTCAAGCCAGCCCTGCGGTATCGCTGTACCCAACCATAAACCTGCTAATATGTGAACCCGAAGCAAGCTGCGATCAACTTATAGTTTTTGGCATGAGTGATGCAATACTCCACCACCGCTTTACGCTCTTCATAAGGTACCATGGTCAACAGAACACTCCTTCTGCCTTCGGGAGAACGGAATCCCTTTTGACCATATATACAACTTGATCCACTTTTCCATCTGCGCTTTTGACCGCAGCTGATATTTTTTGCAAGCTGCTCTATGCTTATCTGACCGGACAGATACCGCTCTGCCGCCTGCTGCTTTACGATTGCGGAATAGTAATGATTTCCCCTTCGGTAACGCAGCCCTTCCTCACAAAACAGATCATCATTCAGCAGCCATTTCTGCAAGGTACTACGTGCCACGATTTGATTCAGGCTTCCTATACCTGCATAGCACTGTTTTTCCGCAAGGATCTTTGTCTCTGTACTGACTGTTCCCATAATAATGCTCCCCTCTGAGTAGTGTACGAGTTTTTTCGCTTTGTCTACTCTATTGAAAACATATCATAGGCATCCCACCCACAAAAACCGTTTCCACAATAAGTCAAAACCTCCGGTTAAGCCGGAGGTTTGAGTGGACCCCAGAAGAACCTGATACCTGCGGGCGTCTCAAGGACGCATCGAATATCTTTCGCCTGTATCTTATGCCCCGCCGCCCGTAAACGGGCAACTCATCTCCGCCATAAGCCTTTGCGTAACTGCCAGATGGCTAGTTGTCAACCCGCTTCGCTTGTGGCTTGAAACTAAGAACCTATCCCGAAATTAACGATAGACATGTATGAATTTACGCCAAACAATGACAGCGCAGGCAAATTGAATGAGGGCTAGATAATTGGCGGCTTTCTTTTCAAAGCGAACCAAAAGCTTACGAAAGCGATTG
>JAAVYM010000027.1 GCA_022791135.1 Oscillibacter sp. | reverse complement strand
CTCGGAGTTCATCAGCAGGGTGATGGTCATAGCGTAGGCGTCCTTGCCCAGCTTCCGGCGGATCAGCTCCGTACCGCCCAGCATGTTGCTCCACTGGACGTCGCCGCCGAACTGCATATTGCAGCCCAGGGTCTGGAACATGTGGTAAAAGTCGTAGGACTGCATGATCATATAGTTGAACTCCAGGAAGCTCAGGCCCTTCTCCATCCGCTGCTTGTAGCACTCCGCCCGCAGCATGTTGTTCACGGAGAAGCAGGCGCCCACCTCCCTCAGCAGCTCCACGTAGTTCAGCTTCATCAGCCACTCGGCGTTGTTTACCATGATCGCCTTGTCCGGGCCAAACTCGATGAACCGCTCCATCTGCTTTTTAAAACAGGCGCAGTTGTGCTCGATGGTCTCGGGGGTCATCATCTGGCGCATGTCTGTCCGGCCGGAGGGGTCCCCCACCATGCCAGTGCCGCCGCCGATCAGGGCAATAGGACGGTTCCCCGCCATCTGTAACCGCTTCATCAGGCAAAGAGCCATGAAGTGGCCCACGTGGAGGCTGTCCGCCGTGGGGTCAAAGCCAATGTAAAACACCGCCTTGCCGCCGTTCACCAGCTCCCGGATCTCCTCCTCGTCGGTGACCTGGGCAATGAGGCCGCGGGCCTTCAGTTCCTCATAAATCTGCATGTCTCATTCTCCTTTTGTTGTGATTCCCCGGAGGGAACGAAAAAACGCCCCGTCCCGGTGGGGACAGAGGGCGAAAAACTTCGCGGTACCACCTCTGGTTCACGCCGCCCTCGCGGGCAAACGCCTCATGCCGTGCCATCACACGGCTGCGCGGTAACGGGCGCACCCGGTGCGCGCCTACTGGGACACTTCTCCGTTCGGGCGCCGGCTCCGAGGCGTATTCGCCGTCCGCCTCCCGCCCCCTTCCACCAGCCGGAGGCTCTCTTGGGAGAGGTCGCGACGGGTACTGGTCCTCTTCATCACGATAGTAGGCATTTTACCAGACCCAAGGGGGATTGTCAACACAAATTCGCGGAAAATCCTCCCCCGGCGGCTAGGTCCGTCTTGCCTGGCCGGCGTTTTTTTGCTATACTGCTTTCATAGATCCGGCGGGGAACGCCGGGAACGCAGGGGAGGGCGCGGGATGACGGATATTTTGCAAGGGCTGAACGACGCGCAGCGGGAGGCGGTCACCTCCACAGAGGGCTTTATCCGCGTCATCGCCGGAGCCGGCTCCGGCAAGACCCGCGCCCTCTCCCACCGCTTTGCCTTTTTGGTAGAGGGGCTGGGAATCCTGCCGGGGAACATCCTCTGCGTCACATTCACCAACAAGTCCGCCAACGAGATGCGCCAGCGCATCCACGGCCTGACCGGGGACAACGACACCGGCTATATCAACACCTTCCACGGCTTTTGTGTCTCCATCCTCCAGGAGGACGGCCACGCGGCCCAGTATCCCAAAAGCTTCCTGGTGCTGGACAACGCCGACATCGACGCCATGCTTCAAATCCTCTATGAGGAGCGGGGGCTGACTTTGCGGGACATGACCTTCGGCAAGGCCAGGGACATGATCGAAATCCGGAAACTGGAAAAGGAACCGGCGTATTATCTGGACCTGATCTCCCTGAGCCTGGAGGCCCTGCGGGAGAAATACGACCGGGCGGAGGACCCTTCCGATGTGATTTTCTACGGCTACCTCTACCAGCAAAAGAAGTGTTTCGGTCTGGACTACAACGATCTGATCAAGTTCTCGCTATACATTTTCCAAGAGCACCCGGACATCCGGCTGAAGTGGCAAAAGCGGCTGGAGTACATCATGATCGACGAGTTTCAGGACATCGACCTGCCCCAGTATCAGCTGATGCAGGTCCTGTGCGGCTATCACAAAAACCTCTTCGTTGTGGGCGACCCGGACCAGACCATCTACACCTGGCGGGGCGCCGACGTCCGCTACCTCCTGGACTTCGACCGGGCCTTTCCCGGGACAAAGACCATCCTGATGACCGAAAACTACCGATCCACCCCTCAGATCCTGGCGGCGGCAAACTCCCTGATCCGCCAAAACAAGGGCCGCATCCCCAAGGACCTGCGCCCCACTCTTCCTGCCGGCGATCCGGTGCTGTGCTGCTACGCCGGGGATGCCGAGGCGGAGGCCCGGTGGATCGCGGAGCAGATTCAGGCCCTCCACCAGCAGGGCGCGTCCTATGGGGACACCGCCGTGCTGTACCGCGCCAGCTACGTAACCAGGACCCTGGAGGAGGTCTTCCTTCGGGAGAAGCTGCCTTACGCCATCTACGGCGGCGTCCAGTTCTTCCAGCGCTCGGAGATCAAGGACGCCCTGTGCTATCTGCGCATGCTTGCCTACAAGGACGACCTCTCCTTCCTGCGGATCGCCAATGTACCAAAGCGGAACCTGGGCAAGCGGCGGATGGCTTTTTTGCAGGACTATGCCGCCCAGAACGGGGGCACCCTCTACCAGGCCCTCCTCCTCCACCTGGACGATCCCCTTTTCCGCAGCACCAAGGCCGCCCAGTTCGTCTCCTTGATTGAGGGCGTCCGCTCCGGATACGCCCAGCGGTCCGTCTCCGAGGTGCTGGCGGAGCTTTTGGACAAGAGCGGGTATGAGGCTGCCCTCCGCACCGAGGGCAGCCAGGAGCGCCTGGACAACCTGGCCGAGCTGAAACAGTCGGTCTATGACTTCGAGGCCACCTGCGGCGAGGAGGCGGCCCTGGAGCACTACCTGGCCCACGCCGCCCTCTTCACCGGCCCGCCGGAGACGGCGGACAAGGTCCGCATGATGACCGTCCACAGCGCCAAGGGCCTGGAATTTCCCTACGTCTTCCTCTGTCAGCTGAACGAAGGCGTCTTCCCATCCCGCAAGACCAGGACTCTGGAGGGAATGGAGGAGGAGCGGCGGCTGGCCTTCGTGGCGCTGACCCGGGCCAAGAGAGGGCTGTATCTCTCCCAAGCCTCCGGGCGGAGCTTCCGCGGCTCTCCCCTCTATCCCTCCCGCTTTCTGCTGGACATCGACCCGGCTCTGCTGGAGTGCGTCCGTCCGCCCCGGGAGGGGCTGATCGATGACGCCCGCCGCTACATTGCCGGCAGCCGGGCCTGGCTTTCCGAAGGCCCTGCGGACGCTTTCCCCATCGGGCAGGCCGTACGGCACGCTGTCTTTGGAACCGGGGTGGTTTTGGACGTGGACCGGGACAAGCAGGCCCACGTCATCCAGTTCGACGGGATCGAGACCCCCCGATCCATTTCCTTCCGCGCCAAGCTGGAGAGGCTCTGACGATGAGACGCCAAAGCCTGGGGCGGGCGCCGTCTTGACAGCGGCGGAATTTTATATTACTATCTTAAAATCCAAAGCGTCTTACCGCCAGACATTTCCCGGGCGCCGCCCGGACACATAGGAGGCAAACACATGAAAGAACTTAGCCGAAACGTCACCCACGGCATCGAACGGGCCCCCAACCGTTCCTTGTTCTACGCTCTGGGCTACACCAAAGAGGAACTGGAGCGCCCGCTGATCGGCGTGGTATGCTCCTACAATGAGATTGTCCCCGGGCATATGAACCTGGATAAAATTGCCGAGGCCGTCAAGGCCGGCGTCCGCGCCGCCGGGGGCACTCCGGTGGAGTTTCCCGCCATTGCCGTGTGCGACGGCATCGCCATGGGCCACGTGGGGATGAAGTACTCCCTTATCACCCGGGATCTCATCGCCGACTCTACCGAGGCCATGGCCATCGCCCACCAGTTCGACGGGCTGGTCATGATCCCCAACTGCGACAAAAATGTCCCTGGTCTGCTGATGGCCGCCGCACGGCTGAATATCCCCGCCATCTTCTGCTCCGGTGGGCCGATGCTGGCGGGGCGGCTCAGCGACGGGCGGCGGACCTGCCTGAGCCATATGTTTGAGGCCGTGGGCAGCTACTACGCCGGAAAGCTGGACGAGGCAGGAGTGGAGGACTACGAGAACAACGCCTGTCCCACCTGCGGCTCTTGCTCCGGTATGTACACTGCCAACTCCATGAACTGCCTCACTGAGGCCATCGGCATGGCCCTGCGGGGCAACGGAACCATTCCCGCTGTCTGGTCCGCCAGGCTGCGGCTGGCCAAGCACACCGGCATGAAGATTATGGAACTGGTGGAAAAGAATATCCGTCCCCGGGACATCCTGACCGCCGCCGCCTTCCACAACGCCGAGACCGTGGACATGGCCCTGGGCTGCTCCACCAACACTATGCTCCATCTCCCCGCCATCGCCCACGAGTGCGGCATTGAGCTGGATTTGGACCTGTCCAACGAAATCTCCAGCAAGACCCCCAACCTCTGCCACCTGGCCCCCGCTGGGGACACTTATATGGAGGATTTGGAGGGCGCGGGCGGCGTCTACGCCATCATGAAAGAGCTGACAAAAAAGAACCTGCTGGACACCTCCGTCCTCACCTGCACCGGCAAGACCGTCGCCGAGAACCTGGAGGGCGTGGAGAACCGAAACCCTGAGCTGATCCGGCCCATTGAGAACCCCTACTCCCAGGACGGCGGCATCGCCGTGCTGAAGGGCAACCTGGCTCCGGAGGGCTGCGTTGTCAAGCGCTCCGCCGTGGCGCCGGAGATGATGACTCACACCGGCCCCGCCCGGGTCTTCAACAGCGAGGAGGACGCCATCGCCGCCATCTATGCCGGGAAAATTCAGGCCGGAGACGTGGTGGTTATCCGCTACGAGGGTCCCAAGGGCGGTCCCGGCATGCGGGAGATGCTGAATCCCACCTCCGCCATCTGCGGCATGGGGCTGGGCGAAAGCGTGGCCCTGATCACCGACGGCCGCTTCTCCGGCGCGACGAGAGGGGCCTCCATCGGCCACGTCTGTCCCGAGGCGGCCCAGGGCGGTCCCATCGCCCTGGTAGAGGACGGGGACGTTATCCACATCGACATCACCCAATGCTCCATCTCCCTGGAGGTGGACGAATCTGTGCTGGCGCAACGGCGGGCCAAGTGGGTCTGCCCGGAGCCAAAGATCAAAACCGGCTACGCCGCCCGGTACGCCAAGCTGGTTACCAGCGCCGCCCGGGGCGCGGTGCTGGAGTGATCCGGAGGCTCCGTCCCCTTTCAATCCGCCTGGGCTGCGGCCGGAGTGCCTGCCCGGCGCCGCTTACAAGGAGGAATCCATTTGCTAAATGCGGAACTGACTGTCCTGGACTGGATTCAGCTTCATCTGCGCTGCCCTTTCCTGGACTTGCTGATTCCCTTTGTCAGCCTTCTGAGCAATCACGGCGAGATTTGGATCTGCCTCGCCGTCCTCCTGTTCCTCCTCCGGCGGCAACGGCGGCACGGCGTCTCCTGCGCCTGTGCCTTGGCCCTGGACCTGCTGGCCTGCAACCTTATCCTAAAGCCCCTTATTGGCCGGGGCAGGCCCTTCCTTTTCCGGCCGGAGCTTTCCCTGCTGGTTTCCCCTCCGGGGGACGCCTCCTTCCCCTCTGGCCACACAGCGGCGGCTTTTGCTGTGGTTTTCGCCCTGCGGGCCTCTGGAAGCCCCCTGTGGCGTCCTGCCCTGGCTCTGGCGGCAGTGACCGCTTTCTCCCGCCTTTACCTCTATGTCCACTGGCCCACCGACATCCTTGGCGGCATCCTCCTGGGCGCCGCCGTGGGCTGGACCGGGGCAAAAACGGCGGAGTTCCTCCTCAAAAAGCCTGCAAATACTTGAAAGAAGCCCCGGACCCAACAGGGTCCGGGGCTTTCGAATATCATTGGTGAAAAGTACTGTCCACGCAACTTCTTCGCGGCTGCTCTGGCCCGGCTTTACGCCGGCAGAGTCCGCGTTTTCCCGAAAGCGCCGTTCTTAAGCGGCCAGGCCGCTTTAAAGACTTCCCCCGGAAAGAGGGTCAGCAGCAGGGAGTGGGATTGCAGCAGTTGTTGTTATTGCAGTTGCAGCCGCAGTTGCAGCCGTTGCCGCAGTTGCAGCCACAGCCACAGCCACAGCCACAGCCGCTGCCGCCCCAGCTGTTGTTGCCGCAGCAGCACCAGACAATGATCAGCAGAATGATGATCCAGCAGCAGTTGCCGCCGCCAAAGCCGTTATTGCACATGATGAAACCTCCTGAGAGATGTAGACCGATTTGGAGCGGTCCCAGTTCATCATATGCCCCTCACGGCAAGGGGTTACATCCGCCAGTTCACCACCGGCGGCGCAGTGTCCCGCTCCCATTGGGTGAAGACACCCTGCTCCATCAGCCGCTCGCCCAAGGTCCGGCCCGTGCCGGAAACCTGTGCCTCCAGCGCGTAGTAAGAAATATACACCAGGTCCGCCCGCAGGAAACTGCCGTCCTGGAACATCGCCGCCTCCCCCTCTGTCAGCACACCGGCGCTCCGCGCCCGGTCCAGCGTGTCCGACAAATCCGTGTTGGCGGCGGAGCTGTAACCCAGAGCGCGGAGGATAAACTCTGTGTACTGCCGGGCGTTCACCGGAGCGGAGGGCCGGAACTGGGTGGCGCTGTAGCCGTTGGTATAGCCCCGCTCGTAGGCATAGCCCACATACTTCTCCCCACTGCTGCCAGGCTGCACATCGCTAAAGGGACAGGTCCCGCTCCAGGCCAGGGCGGCGTCCTCCTCCCCCAGCACGCGGATGAACATAATCAGCGCCTGGAGCCGGGTGGGCGCGGCCTCCAAATCAAAGCCCTGCCCATAGCCTGTAAAGCTGCCCTTAAAAAGGTGCATCGCTTTCAGAGCGGCAGCCATGGCGTTGTAGTCCGCGGCGGTGGAATTGTAAAACGTGCACCCGCCCTGGTAGTCCACCACGGCGGTTTTGCTGGTGACGGTAAAGCTGGCGGTAGTATCCTCCGCCACAAGATAGCGGTGATTGGCGCTTAGGCTTCCTCCGCTGGGAACCACGGCCCCAGTGGTGACGTCCACCACTGCCCCGGCGGAATAGGTCACCTGCCCGCTCCCCGCCAGCAGCAGCACGCCGCTGCCGGTCTCCGCCTGGAGCTGGTCGTCCCGCTTGAGGCGGACCTCCGCCCAGACGGCGGGCGCGGCATTCCCGGACGGCACGGCATTTCCCTGAGACAGGGCACCGGATTGGCTGTCCAGGCGGCTGGCGACGGCGCCGTCCACCTTGCTGGTAAACGCGCCCTGCAGGTAGGACAGGGATACCAACGGGTCCGCCGCGTCGCCGGCGGCTGCGGCCCAGACGGTGGCTGCGCTCAACAGGCACAGCAGAAATAAGAGGGTTTTCTTCCCCATGAAAAGGGTCCTTTCTTTCGTAAGCCGGCCCCCGGCCTTTTAGAGGAGGCCGCCGTCATGTCAGCGGTTGGCGATTCGGTAGCTCAGGGTCAGCAGGCTGTCGGCAAAGTGGATATTCTCGATCTTTACGTCCGGCTGCGGGCAGGTCAGCTCCACATTCGTGAAGTTCCAAAAGCCCCGGACGCCCAGGGCGATGAGGCGGTCTGCCGTTTCCTGGGCAATGGACTGGGGAATCGTCAGAACCACCACGTCCACGCTGTGACCCTTGATATAGGATTCCACCTCGTCCATGGAGTAGATGGGAACACCGTTGACCGTCGTGCCGGTGATGGCGGGAGAAATGTCAAAGGCGGCGTCCACGGTAAAGCCGGTCTGGGCAAAGGGAAAGTTTTGCAACAGGGCATGGCCCAGGTTTCCCACGCCGATCATCACAAGATGGTGGTGGTTGTCCACCCCCAGGATGTGGCCAATCTCCGTGTGCAGCTCTTCCACGTTATATCCGTAACCCTGCTGGCCGAACTCGCCGAAGCAGCTCAGGTCCTGGCGGATCTGGGACGCCGTGATGTTCATTTCCTGGCCCAGGGAATGGGAGGAAATGCGGACCACGCCTTTGGCGCAAAGCTCCGTCAGTTGCCGGTAGTACCGGGGCAGCCGCCGGATCACGGCGTCAGAGACATTTTCTTTTTTCAAAACGCTCACTCCCAATCACAAGCTTATCATATATTGTCTAGTTTAGCTCATAACAGGCAACTTGTCAATTTTTTTAACAATCTTTTTCCACAAATTTTTTACCATCCCTCTCGCAGGCCGCCCCAATGGCGGGAAATGCAGAAGCCGCCTGGGTTCTCTCAAGCGCCCCCCGGCTAACCCGCCGCCTTTTGCAGGCTGTCCCGGAGGTTCCGGAGATTCTCTTCCAGGGTTTTTCCGCCGTCATAGGGGAGATTGTCTATCCAAAAATCCATATCACTCCGAAAGTCCGCTCCGCTGCCGCCGGTGCGGAAGACGCCGCCCTCCGTGGTCAACAGCAGCTCACTATTCTCTAACAGGCCGTGGACCTCTTCCAGGAACGCGGCGATGGCTTTCGGGTCATAACCCTCGTGCATGGGACTGCCGAAGTTCAGGTCAAAGTTCACACTTCCCTCCCGGACTGCCTGCTCCTCTCCGAACTCGCTCAGGGAAAACAGTGTGTAGGAATAAGTGGCGAACCCCTGGTACATGGTGGGATTGTATCGGAGCAGGTAGTCTCTCCCGTCCTGCTCGAAAGCAAAGACAGAGCACCAACTCGCATGGCCCAGATCGGTGTTTTGGACCCAGATTGGCGTGCCGTCCTCTTTCCAGATCCGCAGCGTATATCCGCCGGCAGAAACGCCGTTCTCTCCGAAGATTGTGATCAGTTCCACAGGCTCCGGCGTACCGTCATGGTCAAAATCATAGTCTTCTGATAAGATTTCCCGGTCCTCCTTCCAGGAGTATCCTTCAATCCCTCCATTCGTGCTGCTTACCACACAATAATAGCGCATTTTGGACCTTTCATCTCCGCCCCGGCCAAGAGTCAAATCGAAACACCCTTCATACTCCCTCCATACGCACCAGGGTTCGTCGTCCGGCAGGAAGGTATACTCCGGAATGGGACTGCCGTCCGGCAGGGTAAAGTCCCAGCTGGTCCAGTTTTCCGTCTCAATGACGGTAACAGAGCACCGGGTTCGGCTGGTCCTGGCCAGGGCGGCGAAGCTCCCTTCCGGAGACCAGAGGATGATGAATTGGCTGTATGCCCCCTCGCCCTCCCAAAGGACTTCTCCAGTCTGTGCATCGGTAATCTGGATCATATCCGCCGGGGAAACCTGCGCCGGGTATACGCCCGCTGCGGGAGCAGGCTCACCCTGTCCTCTCTCCACCGCCATGAATCGCCCGTCCGGGGAAAGAGACTCCCCGCTCAGCGAAGCGGGCATTATGGAAGCGCCCTCCGGCAGCACAAGGGACGGAGGCCCCTCCTCCGGCGGTTGGTCCATCTCCGCCTGTCCCCAGGCCGGCAGCAGCAACAGCAGCGTCAAAACACCCAACACTTTTTTCATGACCTCCGCTCCTTATTACATCTATGTTAAAACAGTATAGGACTCCGCCGGGTTTGCAGCAAGCTCAAAGCGGTTACACTTCTTTACAATCCGGTAACGCACTCTTGGGCTGCGGCAGGCGGGGCACCACAAAATATAGGAATTTTTTCGCAAAAAGGTGTTGACCGTCCTGGAAAGCTGTGCTATACTTGATGTCACCTGTGAGCGGGGCTTTTTTTGTTGTGCGCTTTTTCGCTTTTCAAGCCGCGACGGGCAGGTCCCGGCAGGGAGGCAGACAGCCTTCCCCGGAGGAAGGCTAATATAAGGAGGTGCCGAACAATGCGTGTCAAAGTAACCCTGAGATGCAACGAGTGCAAACAGAGAAACTACAATACCATGAAGAACAAGAAAAATACCCCGGACAAGCTGGAGCTGAACAAGTATTGCCGTTTCTGCCGGAAGCACACGCTCCACAGCGAGACCAAATAATTTGAGAAAGGGCGTATGAAAAGAATGGCAGAAGCGAAAAAGAAGGATCGCGGCCTTTGGTTCCGCGAAATGAAAAGCGAGCTGAAAAAAGTCGTGTGGCCCAATAAGCAGACGGTGATCAAAAACACTGGCACGGTGCTGCTGTGCTCCGCCATTATCGGCGCGTTTATCTGGGTGTTCGACTTCGCCGCGCTCTCCCTGGTTCAAATGATTTTGAGCGTCTTCGGCGCCTGAGGAACCGGCGATGGCAGACAGCGCGAATTGGTATGTCGTGCATACCTACTCCGGTTATGAAAACGCCGTCAAAACCAGCATCGAGAAGTTCGTCGCCGGGCGGAACATGGAGGATAGGATCCTGCGGATCGAAATCCCCATGGAAAATGTCACCGAGATCACCGAGAGCGGCGCCTCCAAGGAGGTCGCCCGGAAGGTCTTTCCCGGCTATGTGCTCATTAAGATGATTATGACGGACGAGACCTGGCATCTGGTGCGAAATGTCCGCGGCGTCACCGGCTTCGTGGGCACCGCCAACAAGGCCATTCCCCTGACGGAGGAAGAGGTCCTGGCCATGGGCATGGAAAAGCACGAGATCGTCGTCAAATACGGGATCGGCGACCATGTGCGGATCATGGACGGCCCGCTGGCCAGCTTCACCGGCGTGGTGGAGGAAATCGAACCCGAAAAGAACCGGGTCAGCGTAATGGTCTCCATGTTCGGCCGGGAGACGCCGGTGGACCTGGAGCTGGATCAGGTCGAGGTCCAAAGCTGAATTTGCGCCCTCTTCACGGCGCAGGTGGGAGGGACGGAGAAAACGTCCCGCCAGGGCGGCTATGCCGCCGCACCACATTTTAAATCGTAGGAGGTGCCGCTCCATGGCACAGAAGATCACTGGTTATGTAAAACTGCAGATTCCCGCGGGCAAGGCGACGCCCGCTCCCCCTGTCGGCCCCGCCCTGGGCCAGCACGGCGTGAACATCGCCGCCTTTACCAAGGAGTTTAACGAGCGTACCAAGAACGACGCCGGTATGATCATCCCCGTCGTTATCACCGTGTACGCCGACCGCTCCTTCTCCTTCATTACCAAGACGCCCCCAGCGGCGGTGCTGATTAAGAAGGAGTGCAATATCGAGTCCGGCTCCGGCGTTCCCAACAAGACCAAGGTAGCCACTATCTCTAAGGCCAGCATTCAAAAGATTGCCGAGATCAAGATGAAGGACCTGAACGCCGCCAATCTGGAGTCCGCCATGAGCATGATCGCCGGGACCTGCCGTTCCATGGGCGTCATCGTCGGCGACTGACCGAATACAATTTGCAGAGCGGCCGGATCGCCGCTCCATACAGTGGGAGGATTCCGTTCCGAAGAACCACTCTGAGGAGGAAGTCACAGTGTTTAGAGGCCAAAAATAGCAGGACAGCGCCAAGCAGAGTGACAAGAACACCCAGTATG
>JAAVYM010000026.1 GCA_022791135.1 Oscillibacter sp. | reverse complement strand
TGGCCAACAGCTTTACCTTGGAACGAGGCGTTACAGATAACACGTTTCGGTAAAAGTTGACAGTGCAGCGATGGTATTTTGCTTCCGGGAACAATTCTCCCACAGCCTCCAGCAAACCAAGACACTTGTCTCCAACAACCAGTTTGACCCCCTCCAGGCCACGGCCGAGAAGCCACTGGAAGAAGCTGATCCTACTGGCCTTGTCCTCTTTCATACACTCGGCGGCGCCAAGTACTTCACGGTATCCGTCCTCATTTACCGCTATCGCCACCAGAACGGCTGCATTCTCATACTCTCCGCACCAGATCCGCCGAAGATAGATCCCTTCCACATATATTACTTCCGAACTGAAAGGTCGGAAGTAATATGTGCCATGTTTCGGCTGTAGTGACCACTACGGTACCCCTGGCGAGCCTCATTTCGCTCATACCGGGCTGCCTGAGTCAGTTTCTCCGTCTCCTGCTCCAGCAGCTCATTCAGCGTTTCTTCCACGCTCCCGCGAACCAGCTCTTTAAGTTGACCCTTGTACTTCTTCATTTAGCTGTACAATCTTCTCTGACATGGTTTGCTCTCTCCTCTCTGAATGGTGCGTCCATACTTCATTCTACCAGAGAGCTGCAAACCTTGTCTTTTTTTTGCGCAACTTATTGTACCTTATCGCGCAACTTATTGTACCTTATCCTGATGTCAACAAAAAGAAAGCTGCCTAAAGGCAAATGGCCTTAGGCAGTTTTCTTTTTTGTTACCTTGTTTTGCTAATATAATGTATATTTTTTGTTAAATATTTTTTAAGATACCTATACCTCACGCGGTCCTACTCTATAACAGCCCTTAAACTATATCCCAATGCTTTGAGATATATGTCATAATCTCCTCAGCTGGATTTTTTCCTTTTTGCATTAATCTTTGAATATTTTGGCTTGTTGTATAGAGGAAATAATGTCCATCCTTCTCATCTTCATCTGGTTTTAGACCTCTAACCGCTAACGCTTGTCTCAATGGAATAATCCGTTTAGGGGCAAAGACGATATGAATGTCTGACTGCTCCAACTTAACATAATTACTTTCAAAGTTATTGTCCATGTATATAAACGCAAATTCGAAATCCAATTCTTCATCTGTTGCAAATTGCTTAAATAAGTGAAGGACTCTTAACACTTTTTCTTGTGCGGCCAATGCGGTTTCTGCAATATCTCTAATCTGAGAATCGGTTGATTTGCTTGCCTCTTCTTGGCAATTTTTTTCGGCTTCGGCCAATTTCAAAGTATCTCCATTTATAAAAAAGGTGTTATCTTTTATCGCTTTTAATTCATTTTTAAATGCTCGCCGTATTCCCTGGCCAATTAATTCTTTTTCTAAATGGCGAAATTCAATTTCACTTTTCCACAATGGTTTTAAACGCATTGAACGATTGAAAAACTGGCCTGCTATTTTATGATTGTCTGACACATTTTTTAACCAGTATACTATGTCATCATCACATAACAAACACAGCGGAATACCTTTTTCTTTATAACCTGAAGGCGACAGTGCGTCTTTGGTAAAAATGCTCTTTTCTGTTCCTAAATTTTCTGCATAGTTAATAACCATGTACTCATCATACAGCTCGATAGCTCGTTGAATCAATTTTACATCATAGAGAATAGCCGGATGATTTTGTACCCAATGCCTCTCCAAGTCATTTGCAAATGTAACATTCTCAATTACACTTAAGGCTCCACGCTTATATGCTGCAATATATCGTGGTTTCGAGGATGCATCTGCATATTTTACTATTGTATGGCCAGCAAAGAGCCGGTCTACGTCTAATACCATAGTATTAAATCCAGTAACATATGCATCACGAAGCAGGTAGTCCAACTTATCAACATCTATAAGTGAACCATTTAGCATTTCAATAATCGTATTTTCAAGCAAACGACTATCATCATCATTTTTATATTTTACCCCGATAATTGCCCGCACAAATAACTCTTCATCTACATCGCAAATTCGGTATTGGCGGAGCATCTCCAACCCAACTAGCGCGCTCATCGCTTCATGCGGCTTACCTGTACCATTTTTCAAATCCCCAAGAAAATCCGCAAAATCGGGAAGAACCTTTTTAAACTCAGCTTTAAAATCTGTGCTTCGCTTATAATATTCCTCTCCCGTATGCGAAAAAGGAGAATGCCCCACATCGTGCAACAAACACGCAAGCAAAAAGGACTTTCTCAGTTTATTCCAATTCACATTTCTATATTCAGGAAAGATGCCTTCGCATACGTTCTTTTTAAAGCAGTCAAAAGCCTTCTCGCCCAAATGGAAAACACCAAATGAATGTACAAATCGATTGTGCAGTGCAGAGGGGTACAATGCTTGATAGCCTGTCTGCCGAATGTTTCTCAGCCGTTGAAATTCTGCAGTATCAATCAGGGGAATATACTCATCATCCACATTGATATATCCATAAACTGGATCTTTAAGCTGTTTCATTTCCATTCCCCATTTTTTCTGACTTTAACTAAAACAATTGTAAATATTATATCTGACTGCATACGGCTTCATTGGCTGCCTTAACAAGAAATGTCAATACATTAAATGGCAAGTATCCAATAAATCTACTTTCTAAATCAGAAATTTTCTTTGTCTTCACTATAAAAATCTCTTGCCGATTAGCATCGTATTCAAAATAATCCGAAAAATCAAAAATTGCCGTTGAAAGTTGATCTGTTGATGATAAAAAGATTGCATCGATATCTCTTTTCAAAGATTGTCGCTGTATGTATACACCGGCACTACTCAGTTCTTCTAATGAAATTGAATCTCTATTGTGCTTTTTTTTCATCGCAATCAAAAGATTCGCTATGATGTACTCCGCCCCCACGAATGTTGCCATGATCCTTCCTCCTGTTTTATCGGCATTAATTGAATAACTTTTTATTATAACATACGTAAAAAAGTTTGTCAAACAAAAATGAATCTAACAACGTGTTTATATCGTATCACATTGAAATCGGAAAAAACAGGCTTGACTTTCCTCCATTCATAAGGTAGAATACACTCAATTGTGATATTTCTTAGTCTTCTGTTTTATTCCTGCACAAACAAACAGCGGAGTTCAAGGTGTAAAAGCCCTGAGCTTCGCTGTTTTTCCACTTTTAGTCTTGCCTTATGTTTTCTCCAATTTCGCTGTCTGTCAAGTCTAGAACCAAGTGTGGGATTAAAATACTCTGCTCCGACAAACCAGCAAAAGCATCGGCAGCTTGTTCGCTGTTGACCGGCAGGTTGTAGCCGCAGTACGAGAGCACATAGCTGCCAAAGGGCAATCGTTCGCCGATGCTGGGCAGATGTTTTATATGGATTTTAGTAGGAATACCGTTTCCAATAGCGGAAAAGACAAGTCACAGATACAATGAACATAATTCCCTCTGCGGCTGGTACGGCCAGCCATACTCCTGCTATTCCCCAAATACGGGGCAGCAATAGGATGCCTCCGGCAAGCAGACCAAATGTCCGTAAAAAGGAAAGGATCGCAGATACTTTTCCGTTTGACAATGCTGTGAACATTGCAGACGTAAAATTGTTCAAACCGCAGAATAGAAAGCTGTATGAAAAAATGGTAAAGCCATTCGCTGCAATTTGATAAACTTCCGATGTATCATCTGCAAACAGCTGCACAATATAGGAGCCGCCAAACATAGAAATCGCAAATATCAGTACCGATGCCAACCCGATAAACCGCATACTGATAGAGAAAACCCTTTTCAGCTGAACATCATTTTTGTTTCCATAGTTAAATCCGATGATAGGTGCTATTCCCATAGAGTAGCCGATATACAGTGTGTTCAACAGGAATTGGGAGTAAATAATGATAGTGATTGCCGCAACGCCATCTTCCCCCAGCAGGTTCATCATAGTGCGGTTGAACAGGAATGTTGTGACGGCGGTTGCCAACTGTCCCACCATTTCAGACGAGCCGTTGAAACAGCTTTCTCCTATCACAGTCCATTTCAATTTTGGTTTTGTGAAAGACAGTGTTCCTTTGCGACCCGCGAAATAGACCAGCCCGGCAACTGTAGGGATCAGGTAGCCAAAGCCTGTTCCAAAAGCCGCACCCTGGATGCCCAGGCCGCAGGGGACAATGAAAACGTAGTCCAAAATGATATTCGCCACGCCCGCTAAGACAGACAGCCCAAATCCAAGGCCCGGTTTTCCAGCCGTCACAAACAGGTTTGAAAACAGCGTTTGCAGTATATTGGCCGGAATGAATAGAAACAGCACTATGAGATAATCTTTGCAGTAGGGAAAGAGCAGATCGCTGGCCCCAAGAGCATAAACAATTTTGTCAATCCAGATTGTCCCGCCTAAAAGAATGAGAAATCCAATCACCGCACCTGTGAGGATCAGCAAAGTGAAATCTTCCTTTGCCTCCTGATTTTCAGCTGCTCCCATTTTTCGGGAGACAATCGCGTTACCGCCTGTTGCAATCATCGTTCCCAGCCCTACCGTGATATTGATAATGGGACAAACAATATTGATAGAGGAAAGTGCGTCCGTATTTACAAACTGCGCCACAAATATTGTGTCCACAATGGTATATAGTCCCATAAAAATCATCATCACGATGGTGGGAAATGCGAAGCGCAGGAGTGATCCTGCGCTCCATTTTTGGTCTAAAATGTTATCATCCATTGTCGCCTTTCTCCTGTTTTGGTGGTAGAATGAGCCGTTGGGTTGGATAGCCAAATTCCGTGAGAAGCTCCGACCCGGCAAAGCCCAGCCGCTTATATTCCTCTCGCTGGCCTGTATCGGCCTTGTCCCCCTCGCGGAACGTTGTAATGCTGATTTCACGGCCCATAAATAGATTGCACATCATAAAGTCAAGAAAAGCCTTTGCCACTCCGTAATGCCGGTACTGCGGATGCACCGCCAGAAAGTCGATGCTCCCGGTCTGATAGGAAAATGCGGCGGCTCCAATGATAGTAGCGCCATCCCGCATAATTAAAGCCTGTCGCCGCTGAATATACTGCTTGACTTGTTCCAGATGGGAACTTTCGTCAAGGCAGGGAAAACCGTCAATGACAAGGGTAATAAAATTCATCCAGTCGGGAATATCCGCCATCGTAGCATAAGAAATCTCCTGTATAATCGTATCAGGAGCAGTTGGATTTTTGTTCAATGTAAACTCCAGTTGCAGCGGGTAAAAGACCTCGTTTTGCCGATGCTCCAGCGGTGTTTGCTTATACATAGACTTAAAAATAGAGGTAAACGACTGTTGGCTTTCATAGCCGGCGCTCAGCGCAATTTCAATAATCGGCTTTTCAGAAAATACCAGCAGTTTTGCCGCTTCGGTCAGTTGCCTGCGCTGGATATAGTCGTGAAGCGTGATCCCAACCGTATCTTTGAACATTCGGTGCAGATGGTATTTGGAATAGCAAACCGCATTTGCAACCGTGTCTAAATCCAATTTTTCGTTGAGATGCGCTTCAATATAAGAAATTGCTGTCGCTATATTTTTAATCTTATGACCGTTCATGGTTCGCCTCCTTTCAATTTCTATTATAACAGAATGGATAATGCCGCGTTTCATTATTCTTGCGGTCTTCCTATTAGTTGTTGATCCGAACGGTCAAACCGCCCCTCTTTTCGGCAGCGGGAACATCTACGCTTTCTCTACGCCCGCTCTTGACGTGACGGTCTACGCGAGCTATGTGAAAAAGTAGGGCTGTCTGCTTAAGCGATATACTTAGCGGCCAATCGTTTCGCCCGGTTGGCTATACTAGATTGGCTTTGATGTCAAAACGAAAAGAAGCTGTCAAATGGTAAGCCTTTGGCAGCTTCTTTTTTCCATATTCCTATTATTATATCGGGTTTTGTGCTGCCAAAGAAGTGACCCAGCCTGTATCTTCTTTCCACATGTGGGGCTATGCTGGATCGGATGAATGAAAGGCAAACCCTAAATAAAGCACATTTCAGGGGTTATATATACTACATCATGTGTCGATATGTATAATAGATACTGTCAGTGCAAAAACGCAATCGGATTATGGGGGTGCAAAATGGCATACAAACTGGAAATATTACCTTTGGATGAAAAGAACCGCGCAAGGCGGGAAAGGCAGATGGTCAAAAATCCAAAAGATTACATTGTTTTTGTCCATGGAATATGCCATGGCGCATGGTGCTGGGAGAATTTTATCGACTTCTTCGCAGAGCAGGGATATCAATGCTATGCTGTCAGTCTGCGCGGACATGGCAACAGCGAGGGAAAAGAAAATCTCAACTCCTTTACATTGTCCGACTATGTTGAAGATGTAAAAACTGTCGTGGATATGTGCGCTACAAAACCGTTTTTGGTTGGCCACTCTATGGGCGGAGCCGTGGTTCAGCAATATATTGGCAAGTATTCGAATACGGTCCAAGGAGCGGTCTTGTTTGCTCCGGCAACCGCCCCCAAAATGAAGCATCGGGATATACTGCCCCTAAAACTCAATTTAATTTTTGCTACACTGATTGCGCTTGAACGGAAGTTTATATTCTCTAAAGAATTTCTTGCACAACATGCCGCTTTTTTTACTGGAAGGGATAAAAATGGAGGAAAAGTTCAGAGGGTAAAGGATACCTCCGCTTACTCGAGGTTATTACAACCCGAATCGAAAGAAATCCTTGGTGGCTTCATTCGGGCAGGGGACTTGGATAAAGCGGACTATTCTGACAACTATGCTGTTGACATACCCGTTTTTGTAATTGGCTCTTATGCAGACCAATATTTTCAGCAGGAATCATTGGAGCAAACCGCCTCTGCGTATGCTTCAAACAAGAAAACAGCTCTTGTAATCCTGAAATGTCTCTGCCACGACATGATGCTTGACGATTTTGAACCCGAAGCGTGGAAAGCATCCGCTGCGCCTGTTTTGGCGTTTATGGAGGACCCTCTTGGCTTTGTGGATAATCCAAAAAACCATTGGCCGCGAAAATAAGTTTTAAGCTTTTGAAGTCCGGAGGGTGGCCGTTCAAACAATTCCCCTTCCGGGCAGTGCGGGCACTTGTGGCAAATGAATGGGGGATAGCAAACTACGAAACGCAGGTTAGAGATTATTCTAAAAAATGATATAAACTTGATTTTACCCGCTTGAATCCAAAAATTATGTTTGTACCTTTTATAGGAAACTCTTTGTCTTTTGCTGTCTATGTTCCAATGAGTTTTCCGTGTCTTTTGTTGCAAGTGCATCTTTCTGGGCCATTTACTTGGGATCTACCTTGTTTTTTTCAGGAAAATATCGTATGATAGAGAAAAGCCACTCCATGCCCGGCAGCCCGCCGGAACGGCGGGACTCACACATAAAGGAGGATAATCTATGGAAGAGACAACAATGAGAACGGTCACTGTGGGCGGCGTGGAATACTCCTACCCCCATGGAACGCCCTTTCGCGCCATCGCGGCGGACTTCCAAGACCAGAGTCCCTACGACATTCTGCTGGTCAACCGGGACGGAAAGCTCTGTGAACTTCACAAAGTTCTGGACCGGGACTGCTCGCTGAAGATGATCACCGCCCAGGACAAGCCCGGTATCCAGACCTACGAGCGCAGCGCCGTCTTCCTGATGCTCAAAGCCTTCTATGACGTGGTAGGCCGGGAAAACGTGGAGCGCATCTCTGTGGAGTATTCTCTCAGCAGCGCCCTCTTTATCCTGGCCCGTGGAAACTTTACCTTGGACCAGGCCCTGCTGGATCGGGTGGAAGCCCGCATGCGGGAGATGTCCGCTCAGGCCCTGCCCATCGAGAAGCAGACTCTCAACACTGACGACGCTATGGAGCTGTTCCACAAGAACCGGTTGGTCCACAAGGCCCAGCTCCTCAGCTTCCGCATCAATTCCCATGTCAACGTCTACTCCCTGGACGGCTTCGTGGACTACTTTTACGGCTATATGGCGCCGGACACCGGCTATATCAAATGCTTCGGCCTGGAGCTGTTTGAAAACGGCTTTGTCCTCCGCCTGCCTACCCAGAAAAACCCCAATCAGCTGGGGGACTTCCGGCCTTCCAGAAAGGTCTTTCGGGAACTCTATGAGTCCACGCTGCGCTTCGAGGCCCTCAACGCATCCAACGTGGCAGAGCTGAACACCACCATCTCTCAGGGCGGCGCAATGTCCCTAATCCTCGCCCATGAGGCTATGATGGAAAAGAAAATCGGCGACATCGCCGCCGAGATCGCCCAGCGGAAGGAGGTCCGCTTCGTCATGATTGCCGGTCCCTCCTCCTCCGGCAAAACCACCTTCTCCCACCGGCTGTCTACCCAGTTGCGGGCCTGTGGCTTGCGGCCTCACGCCATCGCCACAGACAACTACTTCAAAAACCGGGAGGACACCCCCCGGGATGAAAACGGAAACTATGACTTCGAGGGCCTGGGAGCCATGGACGTGGAGCAATTCAACACGGATATGGTCCGGCTCCTGGATGGCGAGACCGTGGAGATCCCCTCCTTCAACTTCAAAAAAGGCGCCCGGGAATACAACGGCAACTTCCTCACCCTCCGGGAGGGCGACGTGCTGGTCATTGAGGGAATCCACTGCCTCAACGACCAATTTACCCACTCCCTGCCCAAGGAGAGCAAGTACAAAATCTATATCAGCTGCCTCACCACGCTTAACATCGACGACCACAACCGCATCCCCACCACCGACGCCCGCCTCCTGCGGCGCATCGAGCGGGACGCCCGAACCCGAGGCTACAGCGCCCAGGCTACCATTAAAATGTGTCCCTCCGTTCGCCGGGGGGAGGAGAACAACATCTTCCCCTTCCAGGACAGCGCGGACATGATCTTTAACTCCGCCTTGATTTACGAGACAGCTCTGCTGAAGCCCTATGTTCAGCCGCTGCTCTTCGGCGTCCCCCGGGACAGCGAGGAGTTCATCGAGGCAAAGAGGCTGCTGAAATTCTTGAACTACTTCCTCCCCATTCCCGCAGACAACATCCCCAAGACCTCCCTCATGCGGGAATTCATCGGCGGGGGATGCTACCACGTGTGATAAGAATCAAAAGGGTCCCGCCGGATTGGCGGGACCCTTTCGGGCTGGTGAATTATGCACTTCCTACGGCTCGGGCAATCGGAGCCGCCCTGTGGGCGGCATGGGCGCCGAAGACCGGCCGCTCAGCCGTCGTCCCCGCGTCGGCAGGAGGGCTGACGCCGGTTTTTTTCTTAAATTTGCGAGATTCCTCTTGACCTTCCCCCTGCTGGAAGGTATACCATGAAGGGGAAATCGAGGTGAACCATTTGAAAATCAATGAGGTGGAGGCCCTGGTGGGCATTACCCGGAAGAACATCCGTTTTTATGAGTCCGAGGGCCTGCTGGCTCCCAGACGGAACAGCGAAAACGGCTATCGCGACTACGGCGACGCCGAGGTGGCCACGCTGCTGCAAATCAAGCTGCTGCGGAAGCTGGGCGTGCCTTTGGAGGAAATCCGGCGGATGCAAAGCGGTATCCACACCGTGGGCGACGGCATGCGGCGGCATCTAGTCAGCCTGGAGCGGGACAAGGAAAACCTGGAACAGGCCATCCGCCTTTGCAGCCACCTGACGGACCGCCAGGAACGGCTGTGCGACCTGGACGCCGGAAGCCTACTCACCGAGATGGAGTCCATGGAGCAAAACGGAACCACCTTCCAGAATAAGCAAAACCGGGACGTCCGCATTCGCTACGTGGCCCCGGTGTTCATCACAGTGGTGATGGTATTGCTGATGGGCGGCTTTGCCGGGCTGCTGCTGGGGGCCACCGCCCTGAGCGCCGGCGACGCGCTTCCGGCCTTTGTGCTGGCGGTGATCGCCCTGGCCCCCCTGGTAATTATCGGCGGCGTGGTGCTGGCTCTAATCCAGCGGATTCGGGAAATCGGGAGAGGAGAGATCGACGATGCGAAAAACTACTAAAAAGAAAATCGCCCCCATTGTTATCACGACGGCGGTAGTGCTATATATGGTCCCGCTGGTGCTGATGGTTCTGGCGGCCGCATTTGGCCTGGGCCGGGAAACCTCCGCCATGACCCCCTTTCTGCTGGCCTATTTCCTGCTGGGCGGCGCGGTGGTGGTGGGAATCATCCGCGCCCTGCTCCAGCGGCTGAGGGAAATCGACGGCGGCGAAGAGGAAGAGGCCAGCCAATACTGATCCCCCGCTCCGGCAAAAGGGCGGGACGCCAAAACAGCACCCCGCCGGAGTCTTCCGCCTATTACCAGTGGCCGTTCTCAGAGCGGCTGTGCTCCCTCCGGTTCCCCAGCTGAATGTTGAACAGGGTCTTGGTTAATGTGTTGATCTCTTCCTTCTTCAGCTGGGCAAACAGAATGCCGCAGCGGAAGCCGTTCGGCCCGCATTCGTTCACCCTTATAACCTCACCCACAAAGTCCATAGCCATGTAATCATCCAGCTTGATCTTCAGGCGCAGGACCTCGCCCTCGCCGTGGAGGTAGTCCGACTGGATGCAGCAACCCTCTGTGCTGATGTCCACCAGAGTGCACTGCTCCGGGTGCTCCATGCGCTCGTCGTTGAAATAATAAATTGAAATGGGGGCATTTACTGTCAGGCGGAAATTACTCCGGTGGTTGTCATGAACCTCCGCCTCTAAATCCGCCAGCTTCATGTGCGTCCGGGTGGACTCCACCACCCTCGCCCGCAGATAAAACTGCGTCATCTTGCTGTCACAGCCCCGGACAAATACCGTGCTGTCCGGCTCGCAAACCTTGAAGGACAAGGAACCGGGCTTGCGCCCCACCGACAGCTCCCGCCCCTTGTGGGCCGAAATCAGGCCCGCGTTCAGCACCCGGCCGGATTCGTCCGCAATCTCAACCGGCATATCCACATTCAGCTCCGGCAGGGCCAGGATTCCCCCCGCCTCTTCCACCGGCGACAGCACCGGGTCGTCGATCTCATAGTCCTGATCCCGATTGAAAAAAGAAAAGATACCCATACCGCACCACCTAATATGAAGTAAAATTCATGACCGCTCTCGTTGGGATAATCATCGGATTACCTCTTCCTGGGCATTATATCATAAATAGGCTTTGGCCGCAAGCCCTTCCGGCATTCCCGGAGGGACCAAAAGCTGGAACCAGATTTAAAAAAGGAGGCATGCTCCATGTATAGTATGCCGGATTTGCCGGCACGTGACGGCGTCCAAAAGCACCGGAAGCGGCAGGCCCTGTTGGGCGTGACCCTATTCTCTTTATTCCAGGTAGTCTGCGCCGCCGTGTTTATCACGCTGTGTTTCATTCCGGACCTGCCCAGGTGGGCCGTCTGGCTGTTCGCCGCCCTGGGGGGCATGTGCGGACTGCTGGTGCTTCCCGCCCTGGTGGTGTTAAAACAACGTTTTTACGAAATTGAAGGAGGAGAATTGGATGCTGCTGCTGAATATTGACTACGTGCCCGGGCGGGAAATCGAGGCCCTGGGAATCGTGAAGGGGACTGTGGTGCAGTCCAAGAACTTTGGAAAGGACTTTATGGCCGGGATGAAAACCCTGGTGGGCGGCGAAATCGTGGGCTATACCGAAATGCTCAACGAGGCCCGGCAGATCGCCACGAAGCGCATGGTCGACGAGGCCGTGGCCCTGGGGGCCGACGCCGTAGTCAACGTACGCTACGGCTCGTCCTCTGTCATGCAGGGCGCTGCTGAGGTGGTGGCCTACGGCACGGCGGTGAAGCTGAAGTGATGCGGGCCGTCTTTCTGGACCACAGCGGCTTTCTGGTGGAGACGGACTCCGCCGCGCTGCTGTTCGACTGGTGGAAAGGGGAACTCCCGGCTATTACGCCGGGGGTCCCCCTCTATGTCTTCGCCAGCCACGCTCACCCGGACCACTTCGACCCCAGGATTTTCGCCCTGGACGACGGTTCCCGGGATGTGCGCTTTGTGTTCGGCCACGGCATCCGGCTCAGCGCGCGGAACCTGGGGCGCTGGGGCATCTCCCCGGAGACGGCGGAGAAGAGCTACATTTTAAAGGGCGGGCAAAGCTGCGCCCTGCCCAGGGTACAAGTCGAGGCTCTGCCCTCTACCGACGAGGGCGTCGCCTTTTTGGTGTCTGTGGACGGCCGGGTCCTCTTCCATGCCGGAGACTTGAACTGGTGGCACTGGGAGGGGGAGGACAAAGCCTGGAACCGGAATATGGAGGTCAATTTCAAGCGCTATGCCGAACCCCTCCGGGGCCGCCGGATTGACCTCGCCCTGCTGCCCCTGGACCCCCGGTTGGGGGAGGCGGGCTTCTGGGGGCCGGAGTATTTTCTGAACCTGGCGGATATCCGGGTCTTTTTGCCTATGCACCAGTGGGGCGATTATGACTTTACCAGGAAATTTCTGGAAAAGCATCCCGCCTTTACAGGCCGCACCGTTCCTGTGGAACGGTGCGGGCAATCCTTTGCCCTCTGACAAGGAAAAGCCCTTCCGGGAGAATCCTCCCGGAGGGGCTTTTTGCTACTGTATCCGAAGCCGCTTGCGCCGCCTGATGAGTTCTTTTTCCGTCCATTCCGCGCTGGCGGGCAAGCCTTTATTCCTCTTTCAACAGATACTTCGGCCCAAAGCCATGGGGCAGCAGCTCCCGAAGCGGCAACGCCAGCTCCTCGCCCTTGGCGTTGAGGCTGATGACCTCCATATCCGGGGCAAACTCGTAGAGCACCTGGCGGCAGACGGCGCAGGGGACACAGTGGTCCTCGCACCGGCCGGCTACGGCAATGCGGACAAAATCCCGGTGTCCCTCGCTGACAGCCTTAGCCGCCGCCACCCGCTCGGCGCAGAGCGTCGGAGAATAGGCTGCGTTTTCGATGTTGCAGCCGGTGAAAACGCTTCCGTCGGAACACTCCAGGGCCGCGCCCACCGGGAAGTGGGAATAAGGAATATAGGCCCGGTCCAGCATCGCCACGGCGGCGGCTTTCAGTTCTTCGCGTGTCATGGTATACCCTCCTTCTTAAAACTTCAACGGGAGACGCGAGGCGGCTCCCGGCGCCTTGGTCAAGCCCAGCTTACCTCCCGCTGGGGGCGAAGCTCCAGATCAATGATGTCCTTTGCGTCGTAAAATTGCAGGTAACGGTCCCGGGAATGGCGCAGAGTCGTCCCGTCTGGGTGGAGGCGGTCGCAGATGACGGCGCTGATGTCCTTTTTGATGAAGCTGAAGCTCTCCACGCCCACGGAGCAGAACACCCGGAAGCCCTGAGACTGTAAGTACTGGAAGGCCGGGCCGGTCTTGGTCCAGTCGTTGCCGTCGGGGCGCTCGCCATGGGGATAGAAAAGAATCGTTGTCTCCCCCACCAGGCTCCCCACCTCGTCCAGCCAACGCTGGGTATCCGCCTCAATGCGGTCCATGTTGCCGTCACCCAGGCGGATGTGCCCCCAGGTGTGGCTCCCAAAGGTCCAGCCGGTGCGGCGCAGCTCTTCGACAATAGGCTTCACCGCTTCCCGCTCCTTCTGGCGGACGGCCTCCTTGGCATCGTCCCATGCCTGGGTATCCGTCTGGGTGCGGTAGCCTAAAATGCCTTCATAGCCCGTCAGGCTCAGGCAGCCCTTCGCCCCGAAGGGGGAAAAATCCGGGTGCTCTTCCACAAATTTGTCCAGAATCGGTATGGCGTCCAAGTCCCGGCTGACTACCTCGTTCCCCTCCGGGTCCTTGCCCCAGGAGGCAATTTTTAGATCGTCGCCAATGACCAGCTTATAGGCAAAGCCGTTTTCCAGCATATAGGGGTAATAATTCGTATCGTCATAGCTGAGAATCAAGGGCTTCTTGCCCTCGGGGAGGTAGAGGGTGTTGCGCACCATTTTGGGCTGGCCATCCTCCCCCTCCGCCTCGCTCCAGACGCTGTTGATGTCTACCAGAACGTAGCCCTTGTCATAGACGCTTTGGAGGATTTTGTTATACTCATCCACCGTGACCATGAAGTCGTCCAGACCGTTGGCCTGATTGTCGCCGTCGAAGGCCAGCTCCGGATAGGCGATGACGGGGTGAAAGAACAGGTGCTCCACCGTGCCGGTCCAGGGGAGAAAGCCCTCTTGTTCTACAGTCGGATCACCGATTTCATAGGGTTCCGGCTCCGGAGGAAGGGGTTCTGGCGGAGCCTCGGGAATCTCGGCGGGAAGCTCCTCTGGTGACGGGTCCGATTCCGGCGAGGGCGCGGAGCAGGCGGCCAAGAGCAAAAGCAGGAGAACAATACTGATTAAGCGGCGCATGGCGTCGTCCCTTTCTGTCGAAAAATCTGTAAGCATAGTATACCAGATTTCCCGGCGAAAAGGGGTAACAATTTCATGACAGTTTTTCAAAATCCACCGATTAGAAGAACAGGTTTTCACCAGTGGCGGACAATCTGGCAAATATGCGGGAGGGAAAGGGCGGCTGCTCCTTCCCCTCCCGGGTCATGGACCTGCCTCAGCGCTTGCTGCTGGGCTTGAACACTGCCGCCATCACTGCGGCAAAGACCACGGCGGCGGTGATTCCTCCGGCTGCCGCTGTCAGCCCGCCGGTAAAGACCCCAAGCCAGCTGTCCGTGTCCACGGCCTTTCGCACACCCTTCGCCAGGGCATGCCCGAAACCCGTCAGCGGCACCGTAGCCCCGGCTCCTCCCCAGGACGCCAGCGGCTCATAAAGGCCCACGGCGCTGAGAAGCACCCCCGCTACCACGTAGCCCGTCAAAATCCGGGCTGGGGTGAGCTGGGTTTTGTCAATGAGGATCTGTCCAATGGCACAGAGAATGCCGCCGCAGAGAAATGCGTTGAAATATTCCATTGAAAAACCTCCCTTTTCGGCTAGGTTCTCCCGCATGGGGGAATTTTATGCGGCAGCTCCGCTTCTCTTGACTCTGCGCCTGTCCTAACAGCATTTGCCCCGGCAAAGCGCCGTCAGCGGCTGCCGCAAGGCAGTCGCTGACGGGCTTGAGAGGGTATAGATAGAACCCGCATCCCGGTTCCGCGCACAGATTACTCAGACACCGGCGGGGAGTTCTTCTGTTGAGGGAGCCTCGACTCCGGCGGGCACAGGAGCCTCTGCCGGGGTTTCCATCTTCCGGCGGAAAAGCTTGGGCCTTCCGGGCTTTTGGCCGGGCTTCTTCCCACCCTTATTCCGGCTGAATATGCGGCTTAGATTGTCGATGACCGAATAGTACACCGGAGTAAAGACCAGAGTTACGATCGTGGAGATTACCATGCCGGAAATCATCGTAATGCCCATATCGCTCATCATCTCGTTGGTTTCGCCAATACCCATAGCCATGGGCACCATGGCCAGGATGGTGGTAAGTGTGGTCATCAGGATAGGCCGTACCCGAAGGGGGCACGCGTGCAGAATCGCGGTCTCCCGGTCCTCGCCCCTGGCCCGGCGAATCTTGATGTACTCCACCAGGATGATGGAGGAGTTGACCACCGTGCCCGCCAGCATGATGATGGACACCAGGGACAGCATGGACAGATCCCGCCCCGTCAGCGGCAGGCCGAACAGCGACCCGGTGAACGCCACCGGCAGGATCAGCATAATCATGACCGGCATCAGGAACGACTCGAACTGCACAGCCAAAACGAAGTACACCAGCAGCAAAGCCGCCGCCAGTGCCAGCAGCAAATCGCTGAAGCTCTCCATCATCGTCTCATAGGAACCGTCGGTCTCCACAGCATAGCCCTGAGGGAACGTGTAATTGTTCAGAATCTCCCAGATCGCACTGGTCATGGCCGCCGTGTCGCCGCTGACCGAGTCGCCGGAAATCGTCACCTGACGGGTCTGGTTGGACCGGGTGATGGTTTGGGGAGCCTGCTCAATGGAGACGTCCGCCACAGATCCCAGGGGCACCGTACCTCCCATGGCGGAGGGCACGGCCATGGACTTCAGCGCGTCCAGGCTCTTCGACGCCGCGCCGCTGCCTCGGACCACCACGTCCAGCTCCCGTCCGCTGAGCGTCACTCTGGTCGCCGTGGAACCAGTCAGCTCCGAGCGGACCGCTCCGCCAATGGCAGCCGCGGTGAGGCCGTACTGCGCGGCGGACTCCCGGTTAACGCGGACCTTTACCTGGGGCACCTCGTCGCTGAGGGAGCTTTGCACATTCACCGCATCGGGCAGCGCCGCAATTTGGGAAATCAGATCGTTTGCCAGGAATTCCAGAGTGCCGTAATCATCGCCGGAGATAACTACGGCGATGTCTCCGCCGCCTCCCATCATGGCCTCAGAATCCGAGGTGGAGACCGTGATCTCACAACCCGCGATATCCTGGAGCGCCGAACGGAGGTTCACGGCAATGTCATTGCTGCTCCGGGTTCTCTGGGACTTGGCGCCGATGTCCATCATCATGGTGACCGACTCGTTGGAGGCAATATAGAACATCTGCTCAATTTCCGGCGTTTCCGCCTCCACAATGGAGGACACCCGGTCGGCTATCGCCGCCGTCTCATTCAGCTGGGAGCCGATGGGCATTTCAATGCTGAGATTGACCGTGCCTTGATCCATATCCGGAATCAACACCATTTTAGTGTTCATCAGCGTGATGCCAAAGAGCACCACCAGGGCGCAGGAAACCAGCATGCCCTGGAAGAGGTGGCGAACAAAATAGTTTAGAATCTTCAGATAGATCGCACTGATGCGCTCCTCAAACCGCTGCAAAAATCCAGACTGCTTCCCCGCCTTTTTCTCCGCCCGGCGGCGGACCTTTTCCTCATCCAGCGTGAAATAGCACAGCAGCGGCACCAATGTCAGGGAAATAATCAGCGAGGCGAAAATCAGTGACGCTATCGTCAGGCAGAAATCCCTGAACATCATCCCCGCCATGCCTCCAGTGAGGGCCAGGGGGACAAAGACTGCCTCCGTGGTCAGCGTGGACGCCACGACGGAGGAGGTGACCTCCTTCGTGCCCTCAATGCAGGCGCTCTGGCGGTCGTGACCGTCGGCGGAGAAGCGGTAGATATTCTCCAAGACCACGATGGAGTTATCCACAATCATGCCCACGCCCATGGCAATGCCGCCCAGACTCATCATATTCAGCGTCAAATCAAAGGCGTTCATCAGCACAAACACAGTCAGGATGCAGATGGGCATGGACACGGCGATTGTCAGCGTCGCACCGCCCCGGCGCAGGAACAGCAGCACCACAACGGCCGCCAGCAACACACCTTGAAGGATATTTTGATATGCGGCGTCCACCGTCTGGTTGATGTAGTCGCTGGCGAGGTAGGGTGTGGCGTAGCGAAGGGAGGGGTTATCCACCTTCAGACCCTCCAGCCGCTTGATTACCTGCTCCGAGACGGAGACTTCGTTGGCAGAGGACTGCTTGGAGACCTGGAGCACCACACAGGCGTCCTCACCGGATTTCGCCATGGCGTCCATATCTTTGTCTTCCAGGGTGACCTTCGCAACCTCGGCAAGGCGCACTGCTCCGCCGGTGGGGAGGGAGAGAATCATGTTCGCCACGTCGTCCACCGTCTGAAATTTCGCGTCGGTGCTGACGGTAAGCTTCTTGGCCCCGTTCTCCAGGCTGCCGCTGGGGTAGATCAGGTTCTGTCCCGCCAGGAACTGGGAGACGTAGGAGGTGGACAGACCGTAGCCCGCCGCCCGGGTGGGATCCAGCTCTACGGCGATCTGCTGCTCTACGCCACCGTTTACGGTGACCTGGGCTACGCCGTTGATGCGCTCCAGTGCCGGGACCACCACATCGTCCGCCAGCGTCTGGAGCTGAGCCAGGTCCTCACCCATGAGGGCCACCATGGCCGTGGGCATCAAGGCGCTGAGGTTCATGTTGATGATGACCGGGTCCATGGCGTCCTCCGGGAGGCTTACGCGGTCAAACTGCTCCCGGAGCTTCGTAGCGGCGATATCCAGATCTGTACCATCTTCATAGGTAATCTGAATCTGGCTCACGCCGTCGGAGGAAGTGGAGGAAATTTCGTCCACACCCTGGACAGACATGATGGCGCTCTCCAGAGGCCGGGTAACCAGCTCCTCAATGTCGCTGGGGCTGGCCCCGGTATAGTAGCAGGCTACCACGGCCATGGGCATTTCCATCTCCGGCATCAGGGCCATCTGGAGCTGCGTGGCAAACATCAGGCCGAAGACGCAGATCAAGATGCTGGCCAGGAGGGTGGCAACCTTGTGCTGAATGCTGGCTTTGGCGATACTCATCTTACTCCTCCCGGTTCTCTCCGTCCTCGGGAGCGGCTTCCCCGCCGGCCTCCGTGCTCGTCGTATCCGTGCCGGCACCGCCGGAGACAATGCGCACCGGGTCGCCGTCGTTCAGGTACGCCTGGCCTACGGTAACCAGCTGCTGCCCGGCGCTCAGGCCGGAGAGAATTTCCGTCACGCCGTTGCCGGTCAGGCCAACGGACACCTCCACATACTTGGCGGCCCCGTTCTCCACGATGAAGACGTACTGGGTCTCGCCCCGGGTGAGCACCGCCTCGGTAGGCACCACAATCGTGTTTTCCGACACGTCCGTATGGAACGAGACGTCAGCGAACATACCCGCCAGCAGCCCGTCCGTCCCGGACGGCAGGGTGAGGGTGACACTATAGAGCCGGGTCTGCATATTGGCGGCCCGCTCCACGGAGCGGATCGCCGCCTCAAAGGTCTGCTCCACAGCGCTGACGCTGACGTCGGCGGCGTCGCCAATGGACAGCTTGGGCACCAGGGCCTCGGAGACCTGGACCACCACCTTCATCTGCTCCACGCCGTTGATGACGGCCACCGGCATGGTGTTGGAAATGAAGCCGCCCTCCGTGGCGTTCATGGTGACCAGCGTGCCGCTGCTGGGGGCAATGACGTTGCCCCGGGCATCTACGTTCTCCAGCACTGTGTCCAGCTGCTCCACGTTGGACAGCGCGCTCTGCATTCCCGCCTCCAGCTGAGCCAGGGTGGAGTTCCGCTGGGCAATGGCCGTCTGCAATTGCAGCTCCGCCTGGTCAATCTCCATCTGCGAGGCCGCACCGATCTCAAAGAGTTCCTTCAGGTCCCGGACGCTCTTTTCCAGCAGGGCAATCTGCTTTTCAAATACAGCCGACTGGTCGTTATAGCTCTGGACAGCGGAGCGGTAGTTGATGCTGGCGGCGTTGTAGGACGACAGGGTGCTCCCCAGATCCAGGGTGCACAAAATGTCCCCTGCCTTCACCTCGTCCCCTGCCTCGGCATAGACGGCGGTGCACTTGGCGCTGACAGCCACCATGATGGTGGACTCATCCTCCGCCATGATCTGACCGGAAACGGTATTCTCCGTGTAAATCGTGTCCGCGGCGATCTCCTTCACCTGGACGGCAACCCCTACTGCGGCAGGTTCCTCCTCCGGGGCCTCATCCCCCCCGCCGCAGGCGGCAAGGGACAACGTCAGCGCGGCGGCCAGGAGCGCCGCCAGGATCTTTTTCTTCGTCATGTGGTTCCTCCCAATTGTCGGTTCTATTGCCGGGGCCGCGCCGCAAAACGGCGCAGCGGCATGCATCCTGCTTTCCTCTCCGGCGGCGTCACGTGCCGGTCTGTCCATTGTTCATCACCCCGTAGTTCACAGCCCAGTAATAGGTCCGGAAGGCGGTAAACAGGTTCCGCCGGGCCGTGGCAACGGCGTCCTTGGCCTCATTCAGGTCGTCCTGGGCATCCAGCAGGGCGTTCTGGGAAATCGTCCCCTGGCGGTATTTCAGCTCCATAGAGGCGTAGCTGCTCTCCTGGAAGGCCAGGGAGGTCCGCGCGGAGTTCAAAACCTGCTGATAGTCCTTTACGGAGTCAAAGGCATTGCGGAAATTCATCTCAAAGTTCTGCTCGGACATCTGGTACTCGTACTTCGCCGCTTCGTAAGTATGCCGGGAGGTGCGGTAGCTGTATGTATTCCGGGCGTTGGCGTCGTTGGCGTCGTCGAAGGTATCGCTGGCCTCGTCCAGCTTCTTTCTGGCGGCGAAGAGGTCATAGCTGTGGCTCCGCGCCTCTGCCAGGTCCTGCTCATAGGTCATGCTGTCGATCAGTCCCTGGCTCAGCTCCGGCAGGGGACCCAGCACCAGCGAACCGTTCAGGCTGGCCCCCACCATGGACTGCATCTGGAGCTTGCACCGGCGGAGGTTCATCTCCAGGGTGCTGAGGTTGCTCTGCAAGGTAGCTTTGCCGTTTTTCACCTGCTCCAGCGTCAGGGCGGAAATCTGCCCCAGCTTATAGCGCAGCTCCATCTCCTCCAGGCTCCGGTTCACGGCGGCCAGGTTCCGCTGGAGGACGTCTTTCGTCTGCTCCAGCTCTAAAATAGCGAAGTACAAGGACTCCGCGCCCACCACCATCTGGTCCTGGGCGTTTTTCAGCTGCCGCTTGGCAGCGGCGGAATCCCGCTGGAGCTTTCCCGTGGTCAGGTCGGACATGGTGCTGGTAATCGCGCCGAAGGAGCTGGCCAGATTGGAAATCACGTAGCCCTGCATCGCTCCCTCCATGGGGGTGGCGACGGGAATCTGGGCGTACATCTGCTGGGCAGCCTCCAGTCCGGTCAGCTGCGTAGACAGATCCAGGTACATCTGCGTATAATCCATGGCGTCGATGGAAGCGATGGACTCCTCCAGCATCTTGGCGGTCAGGCTGCCCTCCAGCACCCGGTCCCGCAGGTCCTCAAACGCCAGGTAGCGGAAGTCGTCCTCTCCGGTGAACACCAACTCGTCGTCCATGGTGCTCGAGGCGGCGGTGCCGTCCGGTTGCACCACGATGGGGCGCGCTTCGCTCCTGGGAAGCTCCGCCTCCTCTTCGGCGGGAACGTCCCCCGCCTTGGCAGGGGGTTCCCCCTCCTCGCCGGATCCTTCCGGCTCAGCAGGAGCGGGGTCCTGTTCCGCAGCCTGGGCGGGCGGGGCCTCCTGCTCCGTCTGCGCCAGGGCCGGGATGGCGCACAGCGTCAGCGCCAGCGTCACGGTCAGCAGCAGCGCAGTCCATTGTCTTCTCATGTGGTCCTCCTTCATGCTTTCATATCTCAGCAGGATTCTTATCTCTGAACGCCGGAAGTTCTTTCCTCCGGACGCAGTCTTCTTCGTCTGTTTTTACACCTTCCACCAGGGGGAAGGTCAAGAAAAATCTGAAAAACCCACCCGTTTTTTATGCAGGTCTCAGGCTCCCGCGCCGGACAATCTCAATCTTTGCCGCCAGCTCCTTCCGGTAGATCCCCATCTCTTCAGGGCAGAGCATGGCGTCCATACAGGCGCTGCCCAGCGCAGCCATCAGCAGGCTGAATACGATCCGGCCATACTCCTGGCTGGACTCCCGGAGCACCGAGAGGTCGATCTGGTCCCACAGCCCATCCAGCAGCCTTTGCCCCGGCCGGGTGGGGAGGAGCTTCTGGATGTCTATCCCCTGGTTCAGCCGCAGGAACTTCACGCACCGCTCCATAACCGGCGCGCACATCATGCTCCCGGAGGACAGGCGGTCAAAGCAGTCCATCTGGGCCTGAAACATGTCCCCGCCGTTGGCCTCCAGCGCTTGGCGGTACTCCCATTTGATGTGATTGCGCACTTCCTCCAGAAGGTAGGCAATCAGGGCGTCCTTATCGGTAAAGTACTGGTAAAAGCTCCCCCTGGGAATCCCTGCCCGGCGGACAATTTGATTAATGGATACGTCGGTGAAGCGGGCGCTGGTAAACTCCTCCCAAGCGGCGTCGAGAAAGCGACGCCGCTTCTCCTCCGGCAGCCGGAGGAAGGTCTCTGTACACATATGTATCCCTCGCAGCAAAAATAACACCTTGTCACTTTATGACAGGCTGTCATTTATTATAGTCAGGGCTAACGCCACTGTCAACGGTTTTATCTCTCTGGAGGTATTAAGTTTCTGTAAATAAAGAAATGTGGGCGCCGCCCCGAAACAGGCGGCGCCCTTACCTTTAATATTTCCGCTCCAGCAGCTGGTATATCACCAGTCCGGCAGCGTATTGCACCAGAAGATAAACAGACGAAACGACCAACATCAGCCTGACCGCCTCCTCCCCTACCATGCCTAATTTACCCAGGGCGGAAAAGGTCAGGATCGCCGCCGCTGTTAGCAGCAGCCCCAAAATATACGCATACCGCCCGGACTTGTTCCGCAGCATCTCCTTCCGCTCGTCCCGGAGGTTGATCTGCTCCTCCTCCAGATACCTTTGCAGGGAGTCCGCAGTCTCCAGCCGGGTCCATTTGACGTACTTGTAGACCTGCACTAAGCCGGGTCCGATGAACGCGCCGGAAAAACCGCAAAGGAGGCTGCTCAGCGGTGTGTCCCAGAAAATGGCGATGGCCAAGAATATCATGCCCAGGACTATCATGCCCAGGCCGGTCCAAAGATAGCTCTTTTTCATGGAGTATCCTTCCTTTCCCAAATAAAAATCTCCTCAATCGTCAGTCCGAAAAAATCGGAAATGGTAAAGGCCAATTCCAGGGACGGGCTGTAACGCCCAGTCTCGATGGAGCTGACCGTCTGCCGGGAGACCCGGATGGCCCAGGCGAAATCCTCCTGCTTGAGGCCTTTGCCTTTTCGCAGTTCTTCCACGCGGTTCTTCATAGCCGCCTCCTTTCATGGAAAGGTCCTTTTACATTGCAGAGCGGCCGTCTCCCATATGTAAAGGTTCCTTTACGTGTAGCTTACCACAGTCCGTTTGTTTTGTCAAGGGTCCTTTACATAATTTTCTGCCGCCTTGCAATTTCCACGGCTCTGTAGTATGATGAAAGAACCGTTAGTGAAAAAGAGGACCGCTATGAAACGAATTTTCCCCCTCCTCTGCGCCCTTTTGCTGCTGGCTTCCTGCGGACCCGCCCTCTCTGAGGAGACGGACCGCGTCCAAATCGTCGCCACCGTGTTCCCCGCTTATGACTTTGCCCGCGCCGCCGCCGGCGGTTTGGCCGACGTGACCCTCCTCCTGCCCCCCGGCGCGGAGAGCCACTCCTATGAGCCTACCCCCGCGGATATCCTCCGGGTACAGCGCTGCGACCTCTTCCTCTGCCTGGGCGGCGAGTCCGACGCCTGGATCGACACCATCCTCTCCGCCATCGAGCCGGAGGGAGATACCCTGCGCATGATCGAGTGCGTGGACCTTCTGGAGGAGGAGACCGCCGAGGGCATGCAGGGCGGCCACGACCACGAGGAGGCGCACGATCACCTGGGCGAGGTGGCCGGCATGGACGAGCACGTCTGGACCGCCCCGCTGAACGCCGCCGCCATCACCCGGACCATCGGGGAACGCCTCTCCGCCCTGGACCCGGCCAACGCCGGGGCCTACGCCGCCAACGCCGGAGCTTACGCCCAGGAGCTGGAGGCCTTAGATGGTTCCTTTTCGGAATTCTTCGAGAGCCTCCCCCGACGGACCATCGTCTTCGGGGACCGGTTCCCCCTGCTCTATTTTGCCCGGGCTTACGATCTGGACTACTATGCCGCCTTCCCCGGGTGCGGCGCGCAGACGGAGCCTTCCGCCGCTACCGTGGCCTTCCTGACCCGGAAGGTCCGGGAGGAGAAGCTCCCTGCCGTCTGGTATCTGGAGTTCTCCAATCACCTGGTCGCCGACAGCATCGCCGAGGCCGCCGGCGTCCGTGCCGCACAGTTCCACACCTGCCACAACGTCTCCAGGGCGGAGCTGGAGGCCGGGGCGACCTACCTCTCCTTGATGCAGGGGAACCTGGAGGCGTTGCGGCAATTTATGTGACGCCTGTTTCATTTGTTTCATTCTTACAAAAGGAGCACATCGTGTTTGATTTCCTGACAATGGATTTTTTCACCCGGGCAAAGGTCTTCCCCGCCAGCCTTGGAACCTTCCGTTACCGCTTCCAGCGCAGCGGCTGGACCGGCGACGGCGAAATTCAGGTCTGGGTGTATGAAAACGTCTGCTTCGAGCTGGCAAAGGACGTGGAAACCGAAACCTTTCCATGGACCGAGGAGGGGCTTGAAGCGCTGCGGGGCTGGCTCCAGGAAAAGCTGGAGCAGCGGGGAAGCCAGCCCTACTGCATCCCGTACCCGCCGCCGGAGGGCTGACCCCTTCCCGCGCACAAAGGAGGCTTTTCATGTTTACCGGTTTTTCTGACGAAACGGTGGACTTCCTGTGGGGTATCTGCTTTAACAACGAACGCGCCTGGTTCGAGGCCCACAAGGAAACCTACCTCACCCAGCTCTACCGCCCCATGCAGGACCTGGGCGGGGAGATCTTTCAGTTCATCCACCAGCAGCGGCCGGACTATCCCCTCGTGCACAAGACCGCCCGCATCTACCGCGACGCCCGGAGGCTCCGGGGCAGGGGGCCTTACAAGGAGAGCCTCTGGTTTTCCGTCGAGGAACCCTCCGAGCTGTGGACCGCAAAGCCCACCTTCTGGTTCGAGCTGATGAGCGAGGGGTGGACCTATGGCATGGGGTACTACCTCCCCAAGCCCCTGACCATGGCAAAGCTCCGGGCCAGGCTCGACCAGGACCCCGCTCCCATGGAGAAGCTGGCCCGGGCCTTGGCGGGCCAGGACGAGTTCGCCCTGGACGCCACAGTCTACAAGCGGCCCAAGGGACCCGCCCCGTCGCCGCTGCTGGAGCCGTGGTATCAGGCAAGGTCCTTCTCCATCTGCCACACGGGAAAACTGAGCGAGGAACTCTTCTGCCGGGATATCGTGGAGCGGCTGGAGAAGGGCTTCGGCTTCCTCCTGCCCTTTTACGACTATTTTGTCACGCTGGATGCCGGCCCAGACCCCAGGGACCCGGCATGACCCCTCTCCGGCGCAAATGCAAGGCCCCGGGCGTATGCCCGGGGCCTTGCTCCGCACAATGGGGAATCCCCCGGGCCGAAGCCCGGGGGATTCGTCTGTTGACAGGGGTTTCCCAGTGTGATCTGAGAAATCAGGCGTCCTCGCCCGCAGGGGTGGTAGCCTCGGGGGTCTGCGTAACCTCCAGGCCGGAGAAGTCGATGGTGTACTCCACGAGCTTCTCTTCGCCGATCTCAACCCAGATGCTGGCAGAGCCAGTGGACAGACCGGTCAGGTCGCCAACTCTCAGAAGCGCAACCTCAAAAGCCGCGCTGCTGAAGTCAAAGCTACCATCCTCAGTGCTGTAGGGACCCTTTGCCTTCACGACGTCATCGCCCAGGCCAGCGCCATGGACGTTGAACGCAACGAAGATGCCGTCGTTCAGAGCCGTATTGGAGGTGCTGAAGCCCTCAAGGGTAGTTCTGTACACGGTGCCGGTGAGGGTGATGGTCTTCGTCGCCTCGTTAAGCTCCGCGTGGACATTATTCATCTGAACCTGGCTGGCCTTAATCTCACCAAGAACAGCCTGGTTCGTCGTCACGTCGCTGACGTTCAGCAGGGGATTCAGGGTCACGCCAGTGAGATCGATGATGTACTCGTGGCCCGCCTCATCCGTAAAGATCTGCTGATCAATCTTACGATCACCAGCAAGATCAGCAACACGGAACACAACGTCAGCCTTCGCCGAGATCGTCTTCTCAGCACCGGTGTTGTCACTCATTTTGAGAGTCACTGTACCAAGCTGAGCCGGATCGATTTCGATCGCGACGTAGTAGCCGTTCCGCAGGTCAGTGTTCGACGCAAAATCGGTCCAGCCAGCGATGGCATTCAGCTCACCGGTGACATAGAAGGTGTTGCGCACCTGCTCAACCTCCACGTTGGACTGGAGAGCAGAAACAGCTTTGCTTCCAAGCAGAGAAGCATTGCTAGCAGAAGCCTTCACAACCAGGTTCTGCTGCTCCAGCTTCAGGCCGCTGAGGTCGAAGTTGAAGGTGGTGCGCTTCGCGCCCAGGGTCGCCGTGATCATCAGGCCTTCCTCGGCGGTTTCGTCGCCCAGGTTCGCCACGCGGATGACAAGGGTACCCTTTTTGCCAGTGTTCGGATTGTCGACCTTGGTAATTTCCACACCCGCAGGGGTCTTGCCCATCGGGTTGTAGCCGTTCACCGTGACACCCTCAATGCCGCTCCAATCCATGTTGATGGCGAGCATGTAGCCGCTGCCCATATCAACACCGTTCACAGTGGCAGTGCCGAAGGTATTCCAGTCCATGACAGGCTTCAGGGTGCCGGCAACCTTCACGGTCTTCGTGTCATTGCCCGCGTCGATTACATCGACCGTCACGCCGCTCTGGATGTCGCTGATCTTCACGGAGTCACCATGAATCGCGGCCTCGCTTTCGCTCTTGACCGCGCTGATGGTCAGCAGGTCAGCGGGGGCGCAGACCAGCTCGGAGAAATCGATGGTATAAGAGACGTTGCCGTTCCGGGCGCTCTTGACCACGATGCCGCGGTTGATGACCTTTGTGCCGTTACCGTCCGCAACACGGCCGATAATCAGCTCGCTGGTCTTGCCAGTGAGGGTCAGGTTCGGACCTTCGACCTCATTCTTGCCATCCTTGGTCGTGGTAAGAGAGATGCCGGTCACGTCGCTGGCCTTGTTGCTCCAGTCCAGAGTCAGGGCCACAAAGTAGCCCTTCCGCAGAGCCGCGTTACCATCGCTGGCAAACTTCGCAAAGTTGTCCACATACTTCAGGGTGCCAGTCACCTTAAAAGTCTTGGTCGCATCGTCATAGGTAACCTTGACATCCTCGTCCTGAATCTGGGAGACAGTCTTCACCACAGAATCGCTCAGGCCCAGGTTGGTGTTCTTCCCGGGGACCTTGAGATCCACGGACTGGCCGTTGCCGGCCTCGGCGGTCTCAACGACCACTTCCACGTCGGCGGCGGCAGTGAAGGTCAGGGTGCCGTCCTCGCCAACGGTGCGCTTGTCGTTGCCGACCCACACGTTGGAGATCACATAGCCCTCAGCCGGGGTGATGGTCAGGGTAACGCTGGAGTCCTTCTCAACCTCGATCACGCCCTTGTTGGCAACATCGGCGGCGCCGTGCTTCACAGTGGCGTTCTCAAAGGTGACGGTGACCTTGACCTTTTCGGCGGGAGTGGGATCCCCGGACTCAACCTTGCCGCCCTCGGTCACGGTGACGCCCTCGGAAGTGATTTCCTTGCCACCAATGAAATACGTCTCTTCCACGCCTTCCTTGGCGCTGACGGTCACGCTCAGCTTGTCAGCGGAACGCTCGACGTTGACCTGGGGCACGCCGTCCTTGACGGGGATCTCCAGCTCGTCGTCCGTGCCGATGTTCACGAAGCCCGTGTTGGCGGGCGTGCCGCCCTCCAGAACGATCGCGTTATCCTCATTGATCTTCTTGGCAATGTCGCTGAACTTGCTGTTGGGGACCTCAAGGCCCAGGCCGCCGTCGGGACCCTCAAAGAGTTCGACAACGGTCTCGATGCCGTTGATGGTCATAGTGACAAAGCCAGCGGAGGTCCAGCCGCCAGCATAGCTGACCAGGCTGGCGGTCATCCCGCCCACGCTGTAAGCAGCGGGGGCAGGAATCTCGGTTTCGTCAAACTCGCGCTTGACCTGCAGGTTCGGGCCGTCGGGATCATAGCCTTCATCGCCGGGCAGAAGGACCGTCATCTTGGCCTTCTGGACATAGACGATGGTATTGGCGGTGACGGTGTAGCCGTCAGCCTCAACGATGCCATTAGCGGTCACGACAACCGCGCGGTAAGCACCAGCGGGAACGCCAGCCACGGTGATGGCGGAGTCCTTCGCAACGGTGGCGGGGGCAGCGCTGCCATTGATAGTAATGGCGGGGGCCTCATCGCCCATGCTGGGGAGATACTCAACGGAGACGGTCACGTTCTCGGGGTTGGGATCCTGGGCGTCAGCCAGGGTGATGTGGGCGGTCACGTCAGCATCGCCGATGGTGACCGTAACCTCGATCACCTGGCCGGCAGTGTACTTGTTGCCGCTCTCGACGACAGTCGCGACCTTGCCTTCGGGAACCGTGTACTCAAAGACCCAGGTATCGCCGCTCTTCAGGCCGGTCTTCTCGTCATACTTCACACCATCCACCATCAGGGTAGCGGTGTAGGTGCCGGGAACGGGGGTATCGATCTTGATCAGGGGGATGATGACGGTACCGGAGGTCTTCTCGAAGGTCCAGTAGCTCTCATCCACGTTGTGGTCGACCATGATGGCGCCCTTGACGTTGGCCAGGTCCAGCTTGTAGCCGGGCAGCACAGTCACGGAGAACTTGTCGCCCTTCACCATGGTGCGGTCCCAAGTGGTGGTGTAGGCAACGTTCAGAGCATGGCCGGTGTTCAGAGGATCGTTGATCGTGGGAGTGCTGACGCTATCCACGTCCGCAATGACGATCAGGTACGCGCTGCGGAAGCCGTCGGAGTCGGGCTTCTCATTGAGCAGGATCTTCAGCGTGACGTTGTCCAGGGTCTGCTTGGACTTGGTCACGTCGATGTCCGTCGTCCGGCCATAGTTGATGATCCGGTCGAACAGGTCCTCAACAGAGTCGATGTCGTCCCAAATGCTGTTGCGGGTCGCGTTCAGCCACTCGGCCTTATCCGTGCGGATGATGCCGTTGGCCTTCTCCACGGTGTTGGGCACGGTGGTGCTGCTGCCGCGGTAGCCGCCCAGGACATAGGACTCCTTGTACATCTCAGCATCGCTGCCGTCGTCGCCAATGTCGCCGATCAGCTTCGCGCCGTTGTACAGGTTGTAGGTCTCATTCGCGCCCAGCTCCATCAGGTGCTTCACCATCTTGTTGTCGATAGTGCTCATCACCGTGGAGACCTTCTCCACACGCAGAGCGGCGGGGTTGGTGTTGTGGCGCGTGAACTCCTTGACGCGATAGTAGTTGTCCTCATACTTGGTGCCCGCAACCTTGGTGTAGGTCGCGAAATCGCCAATCTGCAGGTCCTTGTTCACAACGATGTGCTGCTCGGTGACGAACTTGCCATCGGAGGTGAACATGGCGACCTCGACCTCATAGAAGCTCTCGTTCGTGGAGGAATCATACTCCTTGAAGCCCAGGGTCTTCGTGACGTACAGCATCCGGTTGATGTTGGCGTCGTTGCTCTCGCGCTTGATGACCACGGCCTTGACCTGGTCGTCCTTCACCGCCGCCTGAGACGGCCAGCTCATGATGGCCTGGCGCAGCTCGTCCTGAGACACGTTCTGGACGCCGGACTTGAACTCAACGCTCTCGACCTCGTCGTCGCCGGAAACGTAGTTCACATAGATGAACTTCACGCCCTTGTCATAGTAGCGGTCAATGTAGTTGGTATCCGCGTAGGTGGTATCGTGGGTAGCCAGGCCATTGCCGTCCGCCTGGGTGTTGGTGCGGCCATAGTCAGCCACGCTCTCGCCGAAGCGGTTGTCGGTATCCTTCTCGCCCGCCTTGATCTCCGCGTCCGTCAGGGTGGTGACAACGGGGAGCAGGAGGTTGGAAGCCTTGATCTCGTAATCGGCCTTGGCATCCTCAACCTTGTTGTTGTTGTTGGTACGCTCCAGGTTCGTGTACACGTCACGCACCAGCTTGGAACCGTCGGCAGAAACATGGCGCAGGACATAATCCGCATCGCCGTTGGCGCCGTCGCTGGTGTAGTACACCAGCTCGCCCAGAACGTGGTTGTCCACAGACTGGGTGCCGCCGTGAGTCACTACCTTCATGCTGCTGCCCAGGTTCAGGTCAACCTCGTTGCCGGAGATATCCCAGCCATGGACGAACGTGCAGATCTTGTTGCCCGCGAGGGCCTGATAGAAGTTGCCGATGACCATGAAGTCGTTGGTCGCGCCAACGTCCTTGGCCAGGAAGGCGTTGCCGTACTTATCCATCACCAGAGTGACGTCCTTACGGGTGGCCTTGATGTCCTCGGTCTTCAGGCTCCACATCTCGTCGTTCCAGTCGGCCAGCTTGTAAGCCGTGCCGCCGACGGTGATGCTCACAGCGCCGCGCTTCTTTTCAGCATCCGTGCCGATACCATAGGTATCCACGCGGGTCAGAGCGCCGGAAACCGTCTCGGGAACGTAAACCTCGGCAGCCTCATAGGTCTTGCCGTCATCCGTCGTCACGGGCACAACCGCCACGTAATCGCCGGCCTTCATGCCCTTGAGGGTGTTGTAGCAATCCTCGTTGTTGTCCTTCACCTGCTCAACGTTGACCTCGATGGGGGCCAGGTTGAAGCCGATGTTGGCAGTGCCGCGGGGAGAGGCGTTCTTCGCCGCGTCGGGGGAGTCATAGCGCTCCAGGGACACGTAGTCGGAACCAACCTTCTTCACTTCCATCAGCTGGGTCTGGATAACCACCACGTCGGTGATCCAGTCCGCGTCGATGTCGGACACGTACACCTCTACCAGGGTGCCGTTGTCGGTGAAGTCCGCGATGTTGGCAACCTTGTGGGTGTACTTGCCGCTGTTGTCAACCGCGTCGAAGTAGTCCCGATCCTCCAGGCCGTTCAGCCACAGAGTCGTGGTGCCGCCGTTGATCGCGGTAACCGTGCCGGTGTTGCCCCAGCCGTTCCAGACGGAATAGCCGCCGTCGGCAATCAGGTCATAGTTCCGCAGGCCCAGGGCCTTCTCCTTGGCACCGTCGGTCTCCTCAATGTGCGCCACCTGCGTGGTGTAAGTAAAGTCAGCCTCCAGGGGGAAGGTGCCGATGGTGACCTTCTTGTAGCTCCACTCGTTGGAGGGCCGGCCGAACTGGTCGTGAGCGGGATCGAAACGATCGTGCTCCAGACGCAGGTCCTTGAAGTGCTCCTCACCAAACTCCAGAGTCAGGTAATCGGAACCCTTGTTGTTGCCGCCGTACCAGTCCTTACGGCCGATGTTGGCGTTGATGTCACGGTTGTTGCTGGTCCGGGGCTGCGCCTGGCCTTCCACCGTGTAGCTGCCAGTCGGGCCGCTCACCGTGCTCTTGCTGTACTCCACCATCGTGGCCTTCAGCGTGTTCAGAGCCAGCTGGCACGCCTGGTCGCGGGTCACCGCGGCCGCGCCGTCGAAGCTGATGCGGTCGAACAGCTGAGCCAGGCTGCCGATACGGGCAACGTTGTTGGTCCAGCCATAGCCCGTGAAGCCCTCAACGTCGCTCTTGTAGCCCAGCGCGCCCAGCAGCATCTTCGCAAACGCATAGCCGGTCAGCGTGCCGGCGGGCTTGAAGGTGCCGTCACTGTAGCCGCTGATATAACCAGCGGTCTTGCAGTAGCTGATCACACCCGCGAAGGTGTGGCTGGCGGGCACGTCGGAGTACGGACTCGACGTGTTCGGCAGAGCATTCGCCGAGTCAGGCCCGATCATCAAAGACACGATGATCTTGGCCGCCGCGCCGCGGGTCAGCTCCGTCTCGGGACGGAACGTGCCGTCGTCGTAACCGGTGATGACTCCGATTCGATTCAGAACGGCAACTGCTTCCTCGTACTGAATCTCACTCTTATCCGTGAGATCCTTGTACTCGGTGGCCCCAGCGCTGATCGTGACCAAGCTCATGGTCATAATCATCGCCAGAACCAGGGACAGGAATTTCTTCATACGATAATTCCTCCTTTTAAGATTACGG
>JAAVYM010000002.1 GCA_022791135.1 Oscillibacter sp. | reverse complement strand
TTTCAATCGCTTTCGTAAGCTTTTGGTTCGCTTTGAAAAGAAAGCCGCCAATTATCTAGCCCTCATTCAATTTGCCTGCGCTGTCATTGTTTGGCGTAAATTCATACATGTCTATCGTTAATTTCGGGATAGGTTCTTAGTCGATGCTGACCAGCTGATACTCCCGACTGCCCAGGCCAATCTTTTCCGCATGTTCCAGCGTATGAATGCCGTTGCGGGATTCTATGCGGGCAATGAGCGACGCACCGTCCTCCGCCGTGTAAACCAAATCAACACACGCCTGATCCAGCGCCACCGGGTCGGTGGAGGCCAGAATGCCGATGTCATGCATATCCGGCTCGGCGGGATTGCTGTCGCAGTCACAGTCTACAGACAGTTTATTCATCACACTGATATAGAGAATGTGATCTCCCATGTAGTCATCTACAGACTTGGCGGCTTCAGCCATAGCCTCCAGAAACTGGTCCTGCGTGCCGCCGCTCCAACTGGCAGAGCTGTGTCCGCCGGAGTGCTGGAGCATCTTTCCAGCGGGGCTGGAGATGCCAATGGAAATATTCTTGATTGCTCCACCGAAGCCGCCCATGGCATGGCCTTTGAAGTGAGAGAGAACCACATAGAAGTCATAGTCTGTGAAGTGCCCGCCCACGATGTTCTCCGTCAGCCGTTCGCCGCCGTTGACCGGGATGCGGGATTCTCCGTCCTCATCCAAAATCTGCACAGGCGCAATGGCCGTGAAACTGTGGTCCTCCGCCGTCTGATAGTGGAGAGCGGTGCTGGCCCGGCGGCCGCCGTAAGCGGTGTTGCTGTCCACAATGGTGCCGTCCACTTCCTTCACCAGAGGCTCAATCAGCGAAGGCTGGAGGAAATTATGCCCTCCCGGTTCCCCCATGCTCAGTTTGACAGCCACCTGGTCCCCCTGGACAGGACGGCCCAAAGACTCATAGATTTTCATCAGGCCCGCAGAGGAAATATCCGTGGTCATATAGACGGAAGGCTTGTCCCCGCTTCCGGTGGGGGCCGGATCCTGCTCTTCCCAGTTCAGATAACGGTACAAAATTGCCGCCGCCTGTGCACGGGTAAGGGTCCCTTCGGGATCGAAGAGGTTGCCGTTCTTACCGTTGATGATGCCGTTGGACCTCGCCCAGTCCACCGCTGCTTTTGCGTAGGACGCGATGGCAGCTTCATCGGCAAAATCCTCCCCTATCTCTGCGGCGGGACTTCCGGCATAGCGCCACAGTACTGCCGCCATCTGCTGGCGGGTCACAGGGTCGGCTCCGCCAAAACGACCGTCGCGATAGCCGGACATTACCCCAGTGGTCGACGCCCAAGACGCAGCGTTGAGGAAGTCCGATCCGGCGGGAATATCAGAAAACACCATAGCAGCAATCTCTGGCCTCCCCTCCGCCCGGTATAAGGAATCTGCGACCGTATTGCGGGTCATAGCGGCCCCGGGAGAAAACAGTGCGCCAGTAAAAATTCCCTGCTCCCTGCACCAGTTGGCAGCTTCTTCATAGTAAGCGCCGGAAGGGATATCATGAAAACCGGTCCCAACCGGTTCGCTCAGGGGGATTGCCAGTCCCATGCCGGCTTCCTGTTCCGTGACAGCGGCGGCGGAGCAGGCGCAAAGCAGCAGGGAAACCGCCAGCAGCACTGCCAGAATGTTTGCTTGTTTCATGTGTCAGTCTCCTTATAACGTTCTATTCACCAGCCATCCTGTCAGCAGGGCAAACAGGATGGTAAAGGCCAAATATCGGGCAAAGCACTGCTCGGTCCGCGCTCATGCCATTTGCCGGCTACGCTTGGAACAGCGGAACGCTTCCGCCGCAAGCGTAGAGGGAAACGCAATCGACGCCGCCATCAGAATACCCAGCCCCTGGTTGTCCCTAAAGAGGTCCACAAACAGGCGGCTGTCATAAAGACTTACTGTATATATCAAAGCTCAAAACGATTGTGACAAAGATGCCCAAACCTCCCAGCCGGTTCCCATGCAGGGGCCGGATCAAGTCCTGAATATGCTTCCCGGCGAAAGAGGAAACAACCGAACTCAGGACCATACCCGGCACTCAATAGAGGAAGTCTTGAACGAGACTGACTGGCAAAATAGTATCAACTATCCACGCGCTCCCGATATAGCTGGTTGAACAAAAACCCACTTCATTTCTTAATTTTTCTTATATGAAGGAATTATATAACTTGGAGTGCAGTGCAAGTCAATCATTTTTTTGAAGAAATGGCTATTTATTCAGCCCCGGACCGTTTGCTGTGCCGTTGGCGGCAGGAAGCTTCTCCTCTTGCCTGATTATAGGACAACTTATGGAAATTACCAAATACCTATGTTAGGTAGTCTATCATAGCTGACAGGCATTGTAGGGTATGCTATACTTTCATTCATAAAGTTCGGGAGGTTTTTATGGAATTACGGGTTTTGCGATATTTCCTTGCAGTTGCCCGGGAAGAAAGCATTTGCGGCGCGGCAGAAGCCCTGCATCTCTCCCAGCCTACGCTCTCCCGTCAGCTAATGGACCTGGAGGAAGAGCTTGGGAAGAAGCTGTTTATCCGGGGAAACCGCCGGATCACGCTGACGGAGGAGGGTGTCTTGCTGAGGAAACGCGCGGGGGAAATTTTGGACCTTGTGGAAAAAACCACCGGCGAACTGTCCGCAGAGGATAGAAATCTTACGGGGGATATTTATATTGGGGCCGGAGAAACCAAAGGAGTTCACTATCTCACTCAACGAGCACACCGCCTCCAGGAACAGTATCCCCGCATCCGCTTTCACATCTCCAGTGGTGATTCCGTTGACATTACGGAACAGTTGGATAAAGGACTGATCGATTTTGGGCTGTTGTTCGACCCAGTCGACCTGCACAAATACAGTGCCTATTCCCTGCCGGTCTTCGATACCTGGGGCCTCCTCATTCGCCAGGACGATCCTTTGGCAAAAAAAACGGGCGTCCCTGCCGGAGACCTGACGGGACTGCCGCTGATTATCTCTCGCCGCATCAAAGACTGCAAGCTATTGGAAAACTGGTTGGGCAGGGACTTCGGCAGCCTGAACATCGTCTCCACATACAACCTGTTATACAATGCCTCCTTGATGGTGGAGGATGGTTTGGGTTATGCCCTGTGCCTGGATGGGATCATCAATACCAATGGGGAAAGTTCACTCTGTTTCCGTCCCCTCAGCCCCCCGGTTCCTGCCGGCATGAGCATCGTGTGGAAGAAATATCAGGTATTCTCCAGGGCGGCGAAAAAATACCTGAATCTGCTTTGTCAAGCCACCGAACCTCGATAAGTGTTTATCCGCTATCACACTTTTGCGCATGACTGCGAATAGGGACAACGTATTTTATATTGATGAAAATACCGGATAGAATGGGAACTGCTGAGCTTGCGGTTCCCATTTTTATGGACAGATGGCCAAAATGTGGTTTTGGCCGCAAACAGTTTCCTTTTTTCGACGCATTTACCGGTGCTCCTTACCCATACAGCGGCTTGAATTGCAGCGGTTCCGACTGCAGGGCCAACCGGGAGCAGAATAACCCCTCGACCCGCTCTACGATCTCTGGGAGTCCCATTCATCTAGCGGATTTTCACACGGTGCCCCTGGGCTATCTCATCTGGCACAGTCAGGCGCCAAACATCTGGAACTCCATTCGCCTGCGTCGGTTCAACGGTATCTCCGCGGAGGAACTATGAGATGTGCCATAATACCTTGTGACGAGTTCAGCTGCCCAATAAAATTCACGAACAGGGACACGATCAACTGAACTTTTCGTGGAAAGAATAGGACAATAGGACTTGAACACAAGGAGACTCATTATGGAAGAATTAACCTATATTCGAGTTGGCGATTACTATATCCACAATCTGGTATTGGATGAACCGAAGTCGGTCAAGATGGTCGGAAAATATGGTAGCTTGCGGCGCACCTACCTGAAGCGGCACAAGCATGACCTGTGGCGGGAACTGGCGGGTAGCGGAAAGCTCACCGCTCATCTGCTTGATATAGACGATACCGTTCAGGAGTGGATGAACAGGATGCTCCCCCAGATGATGGAGGCCGCTGGCGTAACCGAGGAACTGAAAGCTCGCGACCAGATGGCGTGGGTAGGGCTGGTCAACAACTGCCGGGCGCGGGTCGAGGAAATCATTCTGGCCGAGTTGGTTTATGTCTGAGGGGGCGACCCGATGCTGACGTTTGAGAAGGTCTTTTCAGTATTTTCCCCGTTCCTGACTGAAAATGGAATCTATGAAATAGTTTCAACTTCCCACGGACACACGGTACTGGAATGGGATTCCCGCGCTCAGGAGTGGATTAGTGTGAAGCTATGTGCCACACCGGAGAAACTGGCGGAAACCCTGCTGGATGATCTGACCGGCTATCTGGAATACAAAGCAACATTAGGCCGCAGGGATCTCACCTATGATGACATGGCTCAGATCAATGCCCAGCGTCAAGAGTATATTGCAAAACTCCGATAACGCAACAGCAGCACAGGCCACTTTTCAAAAGACGCCTGGCAAAAGAAATCACCGGCGTGGAAAACGCTACAATTCAACTCTTTTTCGCAACCGTGGTTATCGCCCTATTCGTAGGATGCAAGCAGGGCTTTCACATGGAAATTGACAGCGACGATTGGTTTCCCATTTTGTGGATTGGCCTACTGAACACAGGGGGAGGCTGCTATTTCTATTTTTCCTCTATTGGAAAACTGCCCGTCCAAACGGCTTCTATCTGCGGCTATTTGGAGCCATTGTCCGCCGTTCTGTTCGCGGCAATATTCCTGCGTGAAACCATGCTGCCCTTGCAGGCGACAGGGGCCTTGCTGATTGTTGGCGGGGCTTTGCTGGGAGAGTACCGGAGGAAGGAGGTCTTACAAACTGATGTTTAGGAAAAGTCAACAGAACACAGAGCAATTTATCGGTATTTGCGCCGGGACATTGCTCCTGCTGATTGCGGCGGAAACGCTGGCTATCCGTTATTGGCAAGCGGACACATGGCAGTTTCAATTCCTGATGGTCTTTGTACTTATCTGTGCGGCTGTCTTTGCCGTTTCTGCTCAAAGAGTATGGAGGAATCTTGAATAATGGAAAATCGTCTGCCCAGCGGCAGAAAAGAAAAAACTGTCGCTGGGCAGACCGATTTTCATGCCTAAATTTATTTCTGTTCGCGGCGGTTTTGTCCTTAAAACCGCCGCTTTCTTTATGGGGAAACGGGAGATACGGCGCATCCCCATTTGATGGTACGGCGGTATCAGGGAGGTATTGCCGTGTCTGCCTTTATGAATGGCCTTTTGTGTAGTTCATCAAAAAAAGCCTGGTTTCTTCAGCGGAGCAGCTTGGTCTTGAAGATACAGTAATTTCTTACCTGACAAATAATTATATTTTACCTATTCGCATGGGCTTGTACTATGCGAATTTTTTTGTTCTTGTGGCACGGAAAGGACTTCCGCGCTGCCGCTCCCCACCCTTCCTGTTCAGATTTCGCAAAACCACAAATCTGAACAGGAGGAAAACACGATGGAGATCGCCATCAAAATCAACGGGCACATGGTGTCCGTTGAAGTCAATGACGATGTAGCCGAGTGCTACGACCAGGGCAGGCGGAAGGCCGAAAATCTTTCCCACGAACAGCGGCGGCATTGGGATGATCGGGAGTTTGACGAGTACATAGTTGCCACCGAGGGCCTGCTGCCCTATCAGCCCACCCCGGAGGACATCGTATGCCAGAGAGAAACCCTGGCTCTGCTGCTGTCCATTTTGGACACCTGCACAGCAATCCAACGGGAGCGTTTTTTGCTCTATGCGCTATATGGTTTCGGTTATACGGAGATTGGAATGATGCAGGGCTGTTCCAGGGAATCCGTTTATGAGAGCATCCAGGCCGTCCGCAG
>JAAVYM010000025.1 GCA_022791135.1 Oscillibacter sp. | reverse complement strand
CGTTCTGAATAATCAGAACGGGCCGGACGCCGCCCTGCTCGCTGCCCACCACCGGGGAGAGATCGGCATAGTAAATATCGCCACGCTTGACACTCGTATCCACAAAGTTCACACTCCGCCGAAAGAAGTACCCGCCATCGAAGAGGAAAGGCTTTCCTCTTCGGTGAGGCCACTCTCATTCTCCCACGCAGTTTCGGAATTTATACGCCTCTTTCCGTAATCTTGCGTCCAGACCGTGGGAGGGACAAATCCCGGCGTCCTCGCCCCAAATTATACTATGTGCGCCGGGGCGGATGTGTGTAAGTCCTCCGGCAGACGTCAAGCGCCGGTTTCCGCCATTGTATCATAAAAAGAGAAGCTCGTAAAGTCCGCCGTCAAAATGGTCTCCCCATCCACGGCGATCTCCCCCCGGACCGGGGTCCCGTCCTCCTGGCGGAGCCAGAGGGTGGAGAGGATCTTCCCGTCCCCCACGCCGCTCTGGTCCACCGTGAGCCGGATACAAGAGACGCCGTTCCACGCCTCCTCGTTCTCCTCCAGCAGCCAGCCGTCCCGCAGGGCGTTCATCAGCCGGGGCAGGCACGCTGCGGGGCTGATCTCCTCGTCGCTGAGAGTCCCGGCGTTCAAGCTGTCTCCCCCGTACTCCAGCCGCCAGTCCGGCTCGTTCAGCACGGCCCGCACCCCGGCGATGGTCTCCGGGGAAAGCACCTCAATGACGCTCTCCCCGCCGGGAACATAGTCGCAGCGCAGCTCCGCCTCCCAAGCCAGACCCTCCTGATCACAGGAGACCGCCGCCTCCATGACGCATCCAGTCATATCGTGATACCGGTCCCGCAGATCCACCGTTTCCTCTCCCCCGCCGCCGCAAGCGGCCAGCAGCAAAAGAAGGGCTATCATTGGTACGCACTTTCCATGGCGCACCGAAAAACCTCCTCTATTTTAAATGGTACCGCTCCCTTTCCGCGGCACGGACTACCAGCTCAGCTCCCGGAACACCTTGGGGAAGGCTGCAATCACGTCCTCCGGCGTCATGCAGTATTCCGTCAGCTCCTCCGCCGCAACGTCCCCGGCCCGCCCGTGAATCCACGCGCCGCCCGCCGCCGCCAGAACCGGCGATGCTCCCTGGACCAGCAGCGAGGCAATCAGTCCCGTCAGCACGTCGCCGCTTCCCCCCTTCGCCAGGCCCGAATTCCCGGTGGTGTTCACCAGCACGTTCCCCTCCGGCCCGGCAGTGATGGTCCGGTGTCCCTTCAACACCAGGATACAGCCGTGGACCTGGGCAAAGGCCCTGGCCGTCTCCACCCGGTAACCCCGGGTATGGCCTCCGATCCGGGCGAACTCTCCGTCGTGGGGGGTCAGGATGGTGACCCGCCCTTGGCGGCTGTCCAAGATATCTATATGTCCCTCCAGCGCGTTTATGCCGTCGGCATCTAGGACTACGGGCTTTTCCGTCTTCTCAAGCACCTCCCGGATCAGCTTCGCCGTGTCCTCGTCCCGACCCAGGCCAGGGCCAATGGCCAGAGCGTCACAGACGCTCAGCTTCTCCAGCACCGCTGAAAGAGCTTTCCGGCTGAGCTTCCCACCCCAGGCGCTGGCCAGGGGGAAGGGCATGGCGGAGACGCAGCGAACCGTTTCAATCTCCCAGATGCTGTCCGGAACTCCCAGGTATACCAATCCGCAACCGGACCGGACCGCAGCCGAAGCCGTGAGATAGGGCGCGCCAGTGTAGCCCACGGCTCCGCCTACAACCAGCAGCTTACCAAAGTTTCCCTTATGGCCATCGGGCCTCCGGGGCGGCAGGGCAGCCCGGGCGAAATCCGCCTCCACCGTCTGCACGGGGCAGACCACCTCCCGGACCAGGGCCGGAGGGATACCGATGTCGTGGACTGTGACGGCCCCGGAGAGGAGCGCCCCCTCCCCCACGGCCTGGCCGATTTTCTTCAGGCTGAAGGTAACGGTCCGGTCGGCCCAAACCGCCCGGCCCAGGCAGCGGCCCGTGTCCGCCTCCACGCCGCTGGCGATATCCGCAGAGACGACGCTGCCCCGGCAGCGGTTGATTAAGTCAATGGCTGCGGCGAATTTCGACTCCGGGTCGATCTCCCGGGAGAGGCCCACACCGAATATCGCATCCACGACGGCCTGGCTGTTTTGGACCCAGGCGGCCTGGGACGGATTCTGGGGGTCGAATTCCTCCAGCTCCACGCCGCACTCGCTGAGGCGGCCCGTTTCCTCCATGGCATCGGGGGTAAGGCGGTCGTAGTCTCCCACCAAAAACACCCGTACCCGGACTCCCATCAAAAAGAGCAGACGGGCCGCGCCGATGCCGTCGCCGCCGTTGTTGCCCGCGCCGCAAAGCACCGCCGCCCGGCATTTCCCAGGCCGGTCCGGAAGCAGGTCCAGCACCGCCTGGGCCACCTCCGCCGCCGCCCGCTCCATTAAATCAATCGAGGGAATCCTCCGCTCCTCTATGGCCCGCCGGTCCAATTCCCGCAGCTGGGCCGCTGTCGCCAATTTCATAGGTTATACCTCCCCAAACCGGCCTCGCGCCGGTTTCTTGTAAGCACAAGTCGATTATAGCTGTTTTTCGCCGCAAGCGCAACCGAAACCTTCTCTTTCTTCACAAAGTCTGTTAAAATGAGGCACGCAGCGGAAAGTTTACAGGAATTTCTCGAAACGCAACAGAAAATCCCTGGCGTTGCGCAGTCTGCCCAGGCACAATAGAGCCATCAGCGGCCCGCCCGAGTCCCGCCGGGTTCCAAGCCGGGCCGAGCAATAAGGAGGTTTCCCCATGGCATTTTCTGAAAACCTGCAATTCATCCGCGCCCAGGCCGGGCCACTCAGGAGCAGCTGGCCGAACAGCTGGACATCAACCGGCAGTCTGTCAGCAAGTGGGAGAGCGGGCTGAGCTTTCCCGAGATGGATACCCTCTTGCGCATCTGCGATCTGTATAGCGTGAATCTTGACGTCCTTCTCCGGGGCAGCGTAGAGGAGAGCTGCACCAGCGACACGGCGAAGTACGACGCCTTTATGAACCGCTTCGCCCGGCGGATCTCCCTTGCCTCCGCTGGAATCCTCGCCGGACTGGGCCTGGCCGCTTTTGCCGAGGGGGCCGGACTGCAGGACCTGCAGACCGGGATGATCTTTTTGTCCCTGCTCACCGTCTGCATGGTGGTCCTTGTGGCCTCCGGCATCCAGTATGAGGGCTTTTGCCGGAAGCACCCCGTCATCGCCGACTTCTACACTAAGGAGCAGAGAGACGCCTTCCGGCAAAAATTCGTCTGGTACATCGCCGGAGGTGTGGGCGCGGTGCTGATCGGCCTGATGCTGATGACGCTGATCGAGAGCCGCTTTGGGGACGAGCCGCACTGGGGGGCCTGGTCCATCGGGATCTTCTTCATTCTGGCCGGGGCGGTCTGGTCCTTTGTCTACGGCGGCATCCAGCACGACAAATAGTAGCGAAGTACAACCGGAAACACAACCCCTCCCCCATGGCCAAGCAGCGCAGGGCGCTCATTGGCACCATCTGCGGCGTTACGATGCTGCTGGCCACCGCCCTTTACGCGGGCCTTGGAATGGCCTTGGACTTGTGGCGCTCCGCCGTATGGATTTTCGCAGTGGGCGGCATCCTCTGCGCCGCGGCGGCCGTAATCCTGGCCCCCAAGCACGAGGAATAAGCGGCTCTCCCCGGGGCTGCGCCGGTCTTCTCCCCGCCACTTCGAAAAACAAAAATACCGGGCGACTCATAACCATCCCCTAAATCCGCCATCCTATCGTCAAGTTGATTGACAACATGCTATTTGCGCGCCGGACTCTTTATTGACGATGCTGGCAGAACATCCCTTGCGCGGATAGCCTGTCCGCACACCTATGAGAGCAGGGACGGCGTTCAGCCGCCCCTGCTCTTAATGAGGTGTACGGAGGAAAATTTGCCGCGTGAGCAGGGCTTTGTGAGAATGCACAAAATTACCCGCTGTTTTTTGTTGAGCGAATATGATTGAATATCATTGACTTTGATTGAACTTGGAGTTATTATGAGCAAGGCAACTAGAATTAACCAATTTCAGTCATGAAGAGAGGGGTGAACTATGCTGGCTGAACAACGCGCGGAGCGAATTCTCAAGGAATTGGCCCAGCGGAGGGCCGCCACCGTGACCGACCTCTGTCAGGTCACCGGCGCCTCTGAGGCCACTATCCGGCGGGATCTCACTGCGCTGGCTAAACAGGGCAAGCTCAGCAAGGTCCACGGGGGCGCCGTGCTGATGAGCGGGGAGTTCCACGGGGAGGAGCTGGATATGGAGACCAAGCGCCGGCTCTATACGGAGGAAAAGGACCGGACCGCCCGCTATGCCGCCGGCCTCATCGGGGACGACGATGTGGTCTTCCTGGACGCAGGCACCACGGTGCTCCATATGGCCGGGCACCTGCGGGCCTCAAAAGCCCTGTTTCTCACCAACAGCATCGAATGCGCCTGCCGCCTGATGGAGCGCAATCTCCGGACCCATGTGCTGGGGGGAGCGCTGAAGGCCGGCACCATGGCCCTGATCGGAGCCGAGACGCTGCAGGCCCTGCGGAGGTATAACTTTACCAAGGCCTTCCTGGGCTGCAACGGCGTCACCATTCCTCAGGGCTTTACCACGCCGGACCCGGAGGAGGCGGCGGTGAAGGCCCTGGCGGCGGACCGGGCGCAGTCCGTCTTTGTGCTGGCGGACTCCAGCAAATTCGGTCAGGTGACCGCGGCGGTCATATTCCCCATCGAAACCGCCTGCATCATTACCGACCGCCTGCCGGACCCCCAGTACCGCGATTACACAGATATCAGGGAGGTGTAAGTCATGGTCTATACGGTGACGCTGAACCCCGCCCTAGACTACGAGGTCTGCGTGGACGGCCTCCGGGCCGGGGAGTTGAACCGTACGAAGCGGGAAAACCTGCACTTCGGCGGCAAAGGCGTCAACGTCTCCACCGTGCTCCACCGTCTGGGAGTGGAGACCGCAGCCCTGGGCTTCGTGGCCGGGTTCACCGGCAAAGCTCTGGAGGACGGCCTGTCCGCCGCCGGAATCCGGACGGATTTTGTCCATCTAGAGGAGGGGCTGACCCGGGTCAATGTGAAAATCCGCTCCGGCGGAGAGGGCGAGGAAACCGAAATCAACAGCCAGGGGCCTTCCATCCCCCCGGCCGCTCTGGAGGCCCTGCTGCAAAAGCTGGACCGTCTGGGTCCGGAAGACGCGCTGGTGCTGGCCGGATCCCTGCCCGCCGGGCTGCCCAGGGACACATACCGGAATATATTGGCCCGGGTGGAGGGGCAGGGAGCGCTGACAGTGGTGGATGCCGCCAAGGACCTGCTCCGGGGGACACTTCCCTACCGGCCCTTCCTCATCAAGCCCAACAGCGCCGAGCTGGGAGAGCTGTTCGGAAGGGGAGCCCTCACCGGCGAGGAAGCCGCCGTCTATGCCGGAAGGCTTCAGCAACAGGGGGCCAGGAACGTCCTGGTCTCTATGGCCGGAGACGGCTCGCTGCTGCTGGACGAGACCGGCGCGTGCCGCTATCTGGGCGTGCCCGGCGGGACCGTCCGCCACTCCGTGGGCGCGGGAGACTCCATGGTGGCCGGGTTCCTGGCCGGATGGCTGTCCACCCGGGACTACGCCGCCGCCCACCGCATGGGCGCCGCCGCCGGGTCCGCCACCGTCTTTTCCGACGGCCTCGCCTCCGCAGACGAGATCCGGGCGCTGCTCCCTTCCTTTTCCTAAGTCCGCAGCGGATGCGGGCCGGGTTTTCCCGCGTCAATGCGTTTTCCCTTCGTGCAGAGGCGGCATGCCGCTTCTCCCCCTTCAACCTATCATGAGAAAGGACGTCTAGCTATGAAAGAAAAAGTCCAAAAGTTTGGACGGTTCCTCAGCGGCATGGTCATGCCCAACATCGGAGCCTTCATCGCCTGGGGCTTTATCGCCGCTTTCTTCATCCCGGCGGGCTGGTTCCCCAACGATACCATCAACGGCATGGTCGTCCCCATGCTGCAGTACCTGCTTCCTATTCTGATCGGCTATACCGGCGGCAAGGCCGTCGGCGGTCAGAAGGGCGCCGTCACCGGCGCGCTGGCCACCCTGGGTGCCATCGCCTCCACGGACAGCACCATGTTCATCGGCGCCATGATCTGCGGCCCCCTGGGCGGCTGGTGCATCAAGAAATTTGACAAGGCTATGGAGGGCCACATCCCCGCCGGCTTCGAGATGGTAATCAACAATTTCTCCGTGGGCATCATCGGCGCGATCCTGGCTATCCTGGCCATTTACGTCATTGGCCCGGTCTGCGTGGTCCTCACCGACCTGCTGGCCGACGGCGTAGGCTGGCTGGTCAGCCACAGCCTACTGCCCCTCACCGCCGTCCTCGTCGAACCCGCCAAGGTTTTGTTCCTGAACAACGCCATCAACCACGGCGTCTTCACCCCCATCGGTACCCAGCAGGTGGAGGCTCTCCAGGCCATGGGCGAAGTGGGCAAGTCCATCCTCTTCATGATTGAGTCCAATCCCGGGCCGGGCCTGGGACTGCTGCTGGCCTACTGCGTGGCCGGCAAGGGCGAGACCCGCTCCTCCGCCGGCGCCGCCGCCGTCATCCAGTTCGTGGGCGGCATCCACGAGATTTACTTCCCCTACGTGCTGATGAATCCCGTCGTTATCCTTGGCCCCATGGTGGGCAACATCGCCTCCATTTTCGCTCTGTCCATCCTGGGCGGCGGCCTGGTGGCGGCGGCCTCCCCCGGCAGCATCATCGCGGAAATGCTCATGACCCCCAAGGGCGGTTACTTCGCCAACATCGTGGGCATCGGCGTGGGCGCAGTGGTCAGCTTCTTCCTCTCCGCCTTCTTGCTGAAGTTCTTCGGCAAGGACGCCAGCCTGGAGGAGGCCCAGGCCCAGGTCGCTGCCTCTAAGGCCGCCTCCAAGGGCCAGGCTATCCCCGCCGCTTCCGCCGGCGCTTCCGTCAACGCCCGGGACGTGCGCAAGATCGTCTTCGCCTGCGACGCGGGCATGGGTTCTTCCGCCATGGGCGCGACGATGGTCCGCAACAAGCTTAAGGACGCGGGCATCACCGACATCGAGGTCATTCATTTCCCCGTCAGCGAGATTCCCGGCGACTGCCAGATCGTCGTCACCCACCACGAACTGTCCGGCCGGGCGGCAGAGCGCGCTCCCCAGGCTCGGATCATCCCCATCAAAAACTTCATGGGCGCGCCGGAGTATGACGTGCTGGTGAAGGAGCTGCTGGAGGCCCGGAAGGGCGGAGCGCCCGCTCCCGCCGCCCCTCCCGCCGCAGAGGAAAAACCCGCCGCCTCCGGCCCCATCCTGCTGGAGAAGAAAAACATCATCCTGGGCTGCAAGCCCGTCAGCCCCGAGGAGGCCATCCGGGCCGTGGGCCGGCGAATGATGGACAGCGGCTATGTGGAAGAGGCCTATATCCAAGGCATGCTGGACCGGGAGGAGAGCTTTTCCGTCGCCATTGGCAGCCATGTGGCCATCCCCCACGGCACCGAGGAGTCCCGAAAGGCTATCAAGAAAACCGGCCTCATCGTCATGACCTATCCCGAGGGCATTGAGTGGGGTGAGGACACCGTCCGCCTCGTGGTGGGCATCGCCTCCACCGGCGAGGACCACCTGGGCATCCTGGGCAAGATCGTCGAGGTCGCCGAGACCGAGGAGGATACCGACGCCCTGGTGGACAACGCCAGCGTGGATCAGCTCTACAAGCTGCTCAACGGCCTGGAGTAAGCGATGCGGTCCAAGGGTGTGCGCCTCTACGGCGCGTATGACATCCGCTTAGAGGAGTTTGAGCTGCCGGATATCCGGGACGACGAAATCCTGATCCGTGTCATGAGCGACAGCATCTGCATGTCCACCTACAAGCTCCTGGTTCAGGGCAAAAACCACAAGCGCTGCCCTCCCAACGTGGCGGAGCACCCCGTGATCATCGGCCACGAGTTTGCCGGCGACATTGTAAAGGTGGGGAAAAAATGGCTGGGCGAATTCCGCCCAGGCGAGAAATTCGCCCAGCAGCCCGCCTTGAACTACAAGGGGAGCCTGGCCTCCCCCGGGTACTCCTATGAATACTTCGGCGGGGCGTGCACTTACTGCATCGTCCCGCCGGAGGTGATGGAGCTGGGCTACCTCCTCCATTACGAGGGGGAGAGCTATTTCGAGGCCAGCCTGGGAGAACCCATGAGCTGCATCGTGGGGGGCTACTACGGCAACTACCACACCAACAAGCACAGCCACGAGCACACCATGGGCATCAAGGAGGGCGGCAGCATCCTGATCATGGGGGGCTGCGGGCCGATGGGCCTGGGGGCCATTGAATACCCCATGACCCTGGAGAAAAAGCCCGCCATGATTGTGGTGACCGACCTCTCAGGCGAGCGAATCGCCCGGGCGCGGCAGCTGATTCCCGAGTCCATGGCCGCCGAACGCGGCATTCAGCTGGTGTACGTCAATCCCGCCGAGTGCGCCGACGAGTTCTCCGAGCTGATGGCGCTCACCGGCGGCAAGGGCTATGACGACATCTTCGTCTATAATTCCATCCGCTCCCTGGCGGAGATGGGGGACCGGCTGCTGGGCTACGACGGGTGCATGAACTTCTTCTCCGGCCCCACGGACAAGGCGTTCTCCGCCACCATCAACCTCTACAACTGCCACTACTCCTCCACCCACATCCTGGGCACCACCGGCGGCACCACCGACGACCTCAAGGAGTCCATCCGCCTGGCCGCCGAGGGGAAAATCCGTCCCGCCGTCATGGTGACCCATGTGGGGGGAATCGACTCCATCGTGGAAACCACGCAGAATCTCCCCAACATCCCCGGCGGGAAGAAGCTGACTTACACCCAGTTCGACATGCCTCTCACCGCCATCGCAGACTTCCGGGAGAAGGGGCGGACAGATCCGCTCTTCGCCCACCTGGCGGACTGCTGCGACGCCCATGACGGCCTGTGGAACTCCGAGGCGGAAAAAATCCTGTTCAAGCATTTCGGCGTCAGCTCTCTCTTTTGACCGCCTCCGGGCAACGGACGCTTCTCAGCGCGCCAGCCTGGAATCCCTCCGGCTCCGCAGCAGCCAAAACAGCCGGACCTCGCGTCCGTGAGGTCCGGCTGTCTTCCTTATTCCACCGTCACCGACTTCGCCAGGTTCCGCGGCTTATCGATGTCGCAGCCCCGCTGGAGCGCCACGTAATAGGCAAACAGCTGAAGGGGCACAATGGACAGCGACGGCTGAAGCAGCGGATGGGTCTCCGGAACGGTGATGACCGCGTCGGCGGTTTTCTCCATCCGCTCCCGGAAGCGCTCCGCCGTCACCGCCAGCACCGTGGCCCCCCGGGCCTTGACCTCCACCACGTTGCTCATGGCCTTGTCGAACAACGCCGCGCAGGTACCCAGGGCCACCACCAGCGTCCCCGGCTCGATGAGGGAGATGGTGCCGTGCTTCAGCTCGCCGGAGGCGTAGGCCTCCGAGTGGATGTAGCTGATCTCCTTCAGCTTCAGCGACCCCTCCAAGCCCATGGCGTAGTCCAGGTTCCGGCCGATGAAGAAGATGGAATCGTGGTTGAAATACCGGGAGGCGAAGTACTTGGTGTCCTCGAAATTTTCCAGGTACGCCTGCATCTTCTCCGGCAGCAGCTGGAGCTGGGTCAAAAACCCGCCGTATTCCTCCCGGCTCACCGTCCCCAGCAGGTCCGCCAGATAAAGGCCCACCAAATTCAGCGCCGCCAGCTGCGTCGAATATCCCTTGCTGGTGGCCACGGCAATCTCCGGCCCGGCCCAGGTGTAAAGCACGTCGTCCGCCTCCCGGGCGATGGAGCTGCCCACCACGTTGCAGATGGCCAGAGTCCGGCCTCCCAGGCGCTTGGCCTCCCGGAGGGCGGCCATGGTGTCCAGGGTCTCCCCGGACTGGCTGATGGCGATCACCAGGGTGTGTTCGTCCACCAGCGGCTCGCTGTAGCGGAACTCCGAGGCCAGCACCGCCTCCACCGGGCGGCGGAGCAGCCGCTCCCAGGTGTACTTCCCCACCACCCCGGCGTGATAGGCAGAGCCACAGGCCACCATGTAGATCCGGGAGATGCTCCGGGCGAAGTCCGCCGTCAAGCGGATGTCGTCCAGCACCACCCGGCTGTCCCGGACCCGGGGAGAGACCGTCTTCCGGATGGCCTCCGGCTGCTCCAGGATCTCCTTGAACATGAAGTGGGGGTATCCCCCCTTCTCGGCGGAGGCCGCGTCCCAGTCGATGCGGCTGCGCTCCTTCTCCAGAGGGTTCCCCTCGCCGTCGAAGACGTCCACGCTTTGCGCCGTCAGCACGGCGATCTCCCCGTCGTTCATATAGGCCACGTCCCGGGTGTGGCGGACGATGGCTGTGGCGTCGGAGGCGATGAAGTTCTCCCCCTGGCCATAGCCAATGATCAGCGGGCTGTCCTTCCGGGCAGCGATCAGGGCGTTGGGGTAGTCCGAGCAGATGATGCCGAAGGCATAGGAACCTTCAATCCGCCGCAGGCACCGGCCCACGGCTTCCAGCATACTGCCGCATTCGCGGTAGTGGAACTCCAGGAGATGGGCCGCCACCTCCGTGTCCGTCTCCGAGGCGAAGGTCACTCCCTGGCGGATGAGCTGCTCCTTCAGCTCCAGGTAGTTCTCAATGATGCCGTTATGTACTAAGGCGATGCGGCCGTCCCCGCTGACGTGGGGGTGGGCGTTGACGTCGTTGGGTTCCCCGTGGGTAGCCCAGCGGGTATGCCCGATGCCCAGGGTCCCCTCCAGGTCCGCGCCGTCCCGGGTCAGATCCGCCAGGGCCTGCAGCCGTCCCTTGGACTTTCGCACCTGGAGTCCTTTGGACTCCGAACGGACGGCAATACCGGCGGAGTCATAGCCCCGGTACTCCATCTGGCGAAGCCCCTCCAGCAGCACGGGCGCAGCCTGTTGCCGGCCGACAAAACCTACAATTCCGCACATAAACCACATGCCTCCTCATTCCCTTTGATGGGAGCGGGCAGCCGCCCCTTTTCTTCATTATACTAACGCGCGCATCAAATGTCAACTTGCCCCAAATAGAGGTGATTTTTTGGACAACTTCGACAAAAGTTTTTGGGACGCCCTGGAGAAACTGGTCCGCTGTTCCGAAGTCGTCATAGACCGGCCCAAGGGAACCGTCCATCCCTGCTTTCCGGGCCTCGTCTACCCCACCGACTACGGATACCTGCGCGGGACGGTCTCCATGGACGGCGAGGGAATCGACGTCTGGGCCGGAAGCGGCGGGAAACGCCCCGGCGCCATGATCTGCACAGTGGATCTTTTGAAAAGGGATGCCGAAATCAAAATCCTGCTCGGGTGCACGGAGGAGGAAACAGCCCTCATTGAGAAGTTCCACAACCAAACGCCCTTTATGAAGGGCATCCTCCTGTGCCGGTGAGCCGGGGCGAATCCCACACAAAATTTTTCCAACTTTTTCCCCGCCCCGGCTTGCCGTCGACCTGCCGAAATGTTATACTGGTTTCAGCCGCCCTTTTGGCGGGAACCCACAAAAAAACACAAGACCGAACGGAAAGGAAGCTATATCATGCTGAACGTCAAATCCTTCCAGATGGAAAACTTTATCCCCGCGAACTACCAGGACGCCGCCGCCCCCCGGCTGGCCGAGGTCCAGGAAAAGCTCCAGAAGGGCACCGGCCTTGGCCACGAGTTCACCGACTGGGTCCGCCTCCCCGTGGATTACGACAAGGAGGAGTTCGCCCGCATTCAGGCTGCCGCCGCCCGCATTCAGAGCGACTCCAAGGCGCTGGTGGTCATCGGCATCGGCGGCTCCTATCTGGGCGCCCGGGGCGTGATTGAATACCTCCGTTCCCCCAACTACAACCAGAAAAAGAAAAAGACCCCCAACATCTACTTCATGGGCAACGGCCTCTCCGCCGACGCCATGCAGGAGGTCTTCGACCTCATCGG
>JAAVYM010000024.1 GCA_022791135.1 Oscillibacter sp. | reverse complement strand
TTCTTTCGGCGGAGTGTGAACTTTGTGGATACGAGTGTCAAGCGTGGCGATATTTACTATGCCGATCTCTCCCCGGTGGTGGGCAGCGAGCAGGGCGGCGTCCGGCCCGTTCTGATTATTCAGAACGACACCGGAAACCGCTACAGTCCCACCGTGATCGCGGCGGCCATTACTTCCCAGACCGGGAAGACCCGGCTGCCCACACATATTGACCTTCCCGTGGACCAGAGCTGTGGCCTGAGCCGGGATTCCGTCGTCCTGCTGGAGCAGGTGCGGACCCTGGACAAAAAACGGCTGCGGGAGCGCATGGGCCATGTGGAGGAAAATGTGATGACAAAGGTGGATACGGCAATCGCGGTGAGCTTTGGGCTGCCGCATGACCAACTGGTTTGAGACCAGCGGCGTTTCCTCCCGGCGGGAGATCTCCCGCCGGGAGGCGTACAAAGGAGGTACATATGAAAAAAGACCGATGGCTGCTGCGGGCGGTGGTGCTGTTGGCCCTCAGCGCCGGGCTGATGACCACGGCATCCCTGGCGGCGGAGGCGGGGTCTGCCCAGGACCCGCTGGTAACGCTGAGCTATTTGAACGACACCTTTTTCTCCCAGATTATGCAGCGGGTGGACCAGAAGATCGCCGAGCGGACCGGACAAGCCGTCCCCAGCGGCGGAGGGACCTCGGCCTCCTTTGCCGTGGTGACGCTGCGCGAGGGGCAGACCCTCACCGGGGATATCGGCTGTGAGGTGATGCTTCGGGTTGGCAGCGCCGTCTGCGTCGCCCCATCGGACCCGGGGCTGATCGACGAGACCAGCGGGTCCGCCCTGGCCAACGGCGGAAGCCTGGTCCAGAACCACCTGTACATGATGACCATTGAGGGCCGGGGAGTCCGGGCCTCGGCGGGCACGGTCAAGGTAATGGCCCGGGGGAGCTATACGGTTGCATAGATACATAACGAGACCCGCTTGCGCATAGAATGGCGTAAGCGGGTCTTGATTTTCGGGGCGGGAGGTGGAGCGGATATGGACAAATATCCCTTACTGCTGGACGGCAGGCCCGAGGGAGAGCTGTCCGTGGACCGGGAGGGGCTATACACCGTCTTTTCCGCCCGTTGCCCCCTGGCGGAGGGGCTTTGGTGCGCCTGGGCCGTGGGAGACCAGGGGGAGCTGCGGCTGGGCGTGTTGGAGCCGGAGGGGCGGCAGGGGAGCATCCGCCGCCGGTTTTCCCGCCAGCTCACCGCCCCCCTGGGGCGGATTCTCCGGGGGGAGCTGCGCCCGGCGGGAGTCCGGGAGGCGGAGACCTGGGAGGATGCTCCTGAGCCGGAGCGGCTGTTCCGCGGGCAGTGGCTGCGCCAGCGCCTGCGGGGCGCCCGGGGGACGCTGACCCGCCAGGCCGGGGAGACGCGGTACCTGGCGCTGCCCTATGACCCAGGCAAGCCCTTCCCACTGACGGCGCTGTTTTGCTTCGCCCGGTTGCGTAGCATCGGGGAGAAGCGGTTCGTGGTCTATGGCTTTGACAGGCAGGAGCGGCCGGTTTTCTGAGAAAAGAAATGGAAATATTTGGGCAAAATTTTTTTAAAAAATTTGTCAAAATTCTATCTATTTTGAAAATTGCATGATATAATGCAGGGTAACATTCCCAGAATACCCTGGGAAAAGCCCACGGGAAGTGATAAGGGCGCCCGCGTAAACGGGCGCAGACCGCCGGAAGACCGGCGGAGGATCAGGAGGTCCTTATGAAATGTCCCTATTGCGGCTTCAATGAGAGCAAGGTTATCGATTCCCGCCCCGCTGACGAAAACAGCAGCATCCGCCGCAGGAGAGAGTGCCTCTCCTGCTCCAACCGGTTCACCACCTATGAGACTGTGGAGAGCCTGCCGGTTGTGGTCGTCAAGAAGGACGGCAGCCGCCAGAGCTTTGAGCGGGGGAAGGTGCTTAGCGGAATGATCCGGGCCTGTGAGAAGCGCCCCGTCCCCGTGGCGAAGCTGGAGAAAATCGCCGCTGACATTGAGAAAGAGCTGCAAAGTTCCATGGAGCGGGAGATCAGCACCGAGATCATCGGCGAGCGGGTCATGGAGCACCTGCGCGCCATTGACCAGGTGGCTTATGTCCGCTTCGCCTCGGTTTACCGCCAGTTTCAAGACATTGACAGCTTTATGGAGGAGCTGAGCAAGCTGTTGGCGGAGCGGAACCAGCGCTAAGCGGTCCGCCGCTGCCGGGATGCTGCCGGCCTGCCGGATTTTTTCCGGGGGCCGGCTTTTTCCTCTTTGCAAAGGCGGGAATTTTTGCTATACTATAACTTTAGATTGGAGGGAACGTATGCAGTATCACATTCTCGCCGTGGGCGATGTGGTGGGAGAACCGGGTCTGCGCCATTTGGAGAAGGTGCTTCGGCCTTTGCAGAGGTTTCAGAATATCTCGTTTACCGTGGTGAATGGAGAGAATGCCGCCGGCGTGGGATTGACCCGGGAGCAGGCAGAGCGTATTCGGGACGCCGGGGCCGATGCGGTGACCCTGGGCAACCACGCTTTTGGGAAGGCGCAGATCGGGGATTTCCTGGACGACGCGCCCTGGCTGCTCCGGCCCGCCAATTACTCCGGCCGGGCGCCGGGGCACGGTTGCGAAATCTTTGACCTGGGCGGCGTCCGCCTCCGGGTGGTGAATCTGATTGGCCGGTGCGATTTGGCCTGGGGTGCCGACAATCCCTTTAACACAGCGGACCGCCTGCTGGAGTGGGGGGAGGCGGACTTTACCCTGGTGGACTTCCATGCCGAGGCCACCAGCGAAAAGCTGGCCATGGGTTATTATCTGGACGGGCGGGTCTCCGCCCTCTGGGGAACCCATACCCATGTCCCCACGGCCGATGAGCGGGTCTTTCCCAAAGGCACCGGATATATCACGGACCTGGGGATGACCGGGGCGGTGGAGTCCGTGCTGGGCATCGAGCCGCAGCAGTCGGTGGAGGGCTTTTTGGGCGGTCTGCCGGGGCGCTACCGCCAGCCGGAGGGTCCCTGCAAGATGCAAGGTGCCGTGTTTACCCTAGACAGTGAGACGGGGCTTTGCACGGCGGTGGAGCGGGTGGATATCCGGTGAAAGGACCGGGGGCCTGCGGAGCGGACTATAAAATATAGAGAGGTTTTCAAGATGTCTATTCAAAAGGTAAGAGCGTATTTTAAGGAGTTCGGCATGGAAGAGCGCATCCGGGAGTTCGACGTCTCCTCTGCCACAGTGGAGCTGGCGGCGGTGGCCGTGGGCGTGGAGGGCGCGCGAATCGCCAAGAGCCTGAGCTTTAAGGTGGAGGACAAGCCCGTCGTCATCGTGGTAGCCGGGGATGCCAAAATCGACAACAGCAAGTACAAGGCCCAGTTTCATACAAAGGCCAAGATGCTGACCCATGAGGAGGCCCACACCCTTATCGGCCACGACGTGGGGGGTGTTTGCTCTTTCGCCCTGCCGGAGGACGTGAAAGTATACCTGGATGTGTCGCTGAAGCGGTTTGAGACCGTCTTCCCCGCCGCCGGCAGCGATCACAGCGCCATTGAGCTGACCTGCGAAGAGCTGGAGCGTTATTCCTCCAACTTTCAGCAGTGGGTGGACGTCTGCAAGGGCTGGGAGCCGGTTTCCTGAGAAGAGCCGGTAAGCGTTTGTCCGCTGCGGAACCCGGCGGCGGCTGAATACGGCTGGAGGCGCGATTATGCTGAAATTTATTCATGCGGCGGATTTTCACCTGGACAGCGTCTTCGCCGCCCTGCCCCCGGGGCGGGCGGCGGAACGGCGGCGGGAGAGCCGGGAGCTGGCCTTCCGGCTGGCGGATTATGTGAATGGCCATGGTGTGCAGCTGGTGCTGCTGGCCGGAGATTTGTTCGATAGCGCCTCTCCCTACCGGGAGACCGGAGAGGCTCTGGCGGAGGCTCTGGGGCGAATGAAGGCTCGGGTCTTCGCCGCACCGGGGAATCACGACTGGTACGGCCCCGGCAGTCCCTGGCTGACGGAGCGTTGGCCGGAAAATGTGCACATTTTCCGGGAGAGCGTTATGACCTCCGTGGATGTGCCGGAGCTGGGGGTCACAGTTTCCGGCGCGGCCTTCACCGGGCCGGAGCAGGGGGAGAGCTTCCTTCGGGGCTTCACCGCCCCCAGGAACGGGCGGTTCCAGATTGGACTGCTCCATGGAGAGGCCGAGGCGGCGGAGGGGCGGTATAATCCCATCCGGCGGGAGGAAATCGACGCCAGCGGACTGGACTATCTGGCCCTGGGGCACATTCACAAGCGGGGCGAGGGGAAGTCCGGAGTTCCCTGTGCCTGGCCTGGCTGCATAGAGGGCCGGGGCTTTGACGAGCTGGGGGAGAAGGGCTTTTACGAGGGCCTTGCCGACGGCGGCCGGGTCTCGCTGTCTTTTGTGCCGTTCGCCCGGCGGCGGTATGAGGTCCTGGAGGTGGACGTGACGGGGAAGAACCCCAGGACTGCCGTGGAGGCCGCTCTGCCTGAAGATACCCGAGGGGACCTCTATCGGATTTTGCTTACCGGCGAGGCTGGACAGGGCGGCGCAGACGCCAAGGCCCTGAAAACGGCGCTGGCGGAGCGGTTTTACGCCCTGGAGATCCGGGACCATACCCGGGTGGCGGCGGACGACTGGGCCAGGTCCGGAGAGGATTCCCTTCGGGGCTTGTTCCTCCGGGAGCTGCGCAGGCGGTGGGATGCCGCCGGGGACAGTGCGGAGCAGGAGGTCATTACCCGGGCGGTGCGCTTTGGGCTGGCCGCGCTGGACCACCGGGATTTGGGCTAAACCTGGCGTCAGGGCGGATTTTGGCGGATATTTGGAAAAAACCCTTGCAATCCGAGGAGGAGTGTGGTATCCTATTCAGGCTACAAAGGGCGGTCCTCTGCCGCGCGCGGAATGCTGCGCACAAAAAGCGGGCAAGAACGCCTATTATAACAGGAGGAACAATCCATGGATCTTATCAAGGAACTGAACAAAGAGGCGCTGGGCAAGGAGACGCCTAAGGTGCAAATCGGCGATACCGTCCGCGTCCACGTCAAGGTCAAGGAAGGCTCCCGGGAGCGCATCCAGGTCTTCGAGGGCACCGTCATCGCCAAAAAGCACGGCGGCATTGAGGAAACCATCACCGTCCGCCGCATCTCCTACGGCGTGGGTGTGGAGAAGGTCTTTCCCATTCATTCTCCCTCCATCGACACCATCCAGGTCGTCCGCAACGGTTCCGTCCGCCGGGCCAAGCTGTATTATCTGCGCGGTCGTGTGGGCAAGGCTGCCAAAATCAAGGAAAAGCTGTAATCTTCTTGCAAGAGAAGAAAAGAGAGGCGTTTGCCTCTCTTTTTTCCTTATCCAGCGGAGCTGGGGGAGGCCGGGTTCAAGGGGAGTCCCCGGTGAAAGAAGACCTTTGGCCTTCTGGAAGGGCCGGCGTGTCGCCTGGCGGTCATGCCGGAGGGTTCAGGCGGGGCATCCCCGGCGGCCAGGGAACTGCAATTATACGGCTGCGTAGGCGCAGGGGGCGGCGCTCCCGGAACAGGAGGGCGTAATGCCGTTTTGCAGGAAGAAGACGGCGGAGGCTGTCTATGACCGGACGAGGAAGATTCCTGCCATCCGTTCCAGCATCTGCGCGGGAGACAGGTGGCCGGATTTAAAGATTCAGCCAGCGGACGGTTTGGGGAACTGATGCTGCTTTGGGACCGGAAAGACCTTCAGGAATTCTTGCGCCGGTATCAGGTGGAGGAAAAGGAAATCCGGCAGGAGTGGTGAAGAAGCGCCGGTGATGGCCGGCGGCAGAGCAAAAAGCTCTCTAGGTCCAAGAGACCTGGAGAGCTTTTTATCAGGCATTTTTCCTTCGGGCGGAGGTCTGTCCTTCCGGATGAATTTCCCCGGCGGCCAGGAGCGCCCGCTTGGTCAGGGCAGGTCCCACCAGTTCATAGACCAGCACGGAGAACAGCACCACGCTCCGCACGACCGCGCCATCCGCCAGAGCCTGAGCCGTGATGGCCATGCCCAGGGCGACGCCCGCCTGGGGCAGCAGGGTGATGCCCAGATACTTTTGGATGTTCTCGCTGCAGCCGGTAAGGGCGCAGCTGCCAAAGGCGCCTATATACTTTCCCGCAGAGCGGACGAGAATATAGAGGATGCCGATCAGAAGCACGGAGGGATTTCTCAATACCGACAGGTCCAGTTCCGCGCCGGAAAGGGCAAAAAACAGCACGAAAAGCGGGGCGGTCCAACCGTCCACGCGGGCCATCAGCTCCTCGGAAAAATCGCAGATGTTACAAAACAGCGTACCGGTCATCATGCACACCAGCAACAGGGAGAAGCCGCAGCGGACGCCGCCGATCTCAAATTCCTTCATGGACAGGCCTACCGTCAGCAGGACGAAGCCGATGGAGATGGATAGGCGCTTGCTGCGGGAGTGGAAAAAGCGCTCCACCCAGTACAGGGCCAGCCCTGCCGCAGCCCCCAGGACCAGGGAGAGGACAATCTCCACCACCGGTTCCACCAGCACTGTCATGATGCTGACCGTGCCGCTCTCCAGGGCCATGGCCACGCCGAAGGATGCGGAGAACAATACCAGGCCCACCGCGTCGTCAATGGCCACCACCATCAGCAGCAGCCGGGTCATAGGGCCGTCGGCCTTATACTGCCGGACTACCATCAGCGTAGCGGCAGGAGCGGTGGCAGCGGCAATGGCGCCCAAGGTGATGGCAGAGGAGACAGAAATGATTTCCGGCCGGGCCAGGTGCAGGCAGATCAGAGCCAGATCCACCAGCGCCGTGGCAGCCACGGCCTGGAGAATACCCACGACAATGGCCTGGCGGCCCATGGTTTTCAGCTGGACCAGGCGGAATTCATTGCCGATGGTGAAGGCGATGAAGCCCAGGGCCACCTGGGAGATGATGTTCAGACGCTCCACCGTCGCCATGGAGGAAAAGCCCACCCCGCCCAGGTTCAGCGCGCCGATGCAGAAGGGACCCAGCAAAAGCCCCGCCACCAGGTAGGCTGTGACGGCAGGCAGCTTCAGCCGCTTGGCCAGGCGGGACATCAATAGCCCCCCAATCAAGGCGGCCGACAGGCTGATTAAAATTTCCATATGGATTACCTCACTCTCTGACTATGACGCCGGAAGGGACACCCTCCGGCCCGCAAAGCGTATGCCCGTTGGTGGCGGAATGCGGCCAGCGGACCGGCTCCGGCAGTTTCCCCACCGGGAAAAGGACGCAAGGTCCTGTTCGAATTTATTGAATATAGCACCGCCGCCGTCGGCCGTCAAGAAACAAGGACACCAAAAATTTCAGGGGGATGTGGGGGTTTTTCTCTGTTTTTCCGGTGCCCTGCCGGGCGCAAAAAAGAGGCCCCGCTTGTTGCGGGGCCTCCGGCAAAAAGGCGGAAGCTTACAGAGTGCAGTTGACCTCACAGCTGAGCTGATAGCCCTCGAGACGGTTAAAGCTGAATCCGCCCCGGCCCTCCGGAAAACGGACGCGCCAGGTGACGACGCCGCCCATCCGGTCATCCTCACCGGGTTCATGGATGACGGCGGCTTGAGATTGCCGTCCCGTTGTGTTGGTGAAACGGTGGATGTAATGCTCGCCCTCCCAGGGGATGATATCGGCAAACGCCTCGTCCCAGCGGAGGTAGGTGAACAGATAGCCCTCGCCGGGATTGTCCGAGTCGTCGAACCGGACGGTGTAGCAACAGGCCTGAAACAGGGGGAATGGGACCCGGATGGTCAGGACCGCCTCGGTGCCAGAGTAGATGTCCACGGAGACCTCCGCCTCGTAGACCTCCTCGCTGGTAAACTCGCTGCCGTCCAGCCCCAGGGAATAGGCCTTGCCCACGCCGGTCAAGGTCCGCAGGGGGCGAAAGTCTTCATCCGGCTCCTCAGGAACGGAAGCGGCGCCCGGTTCTGCCGGCGCGGTATCCGGCGGCGACTCAGGCACATGGCCGCTGTCGTTGAGGCAGCGGTAGAGGAAAGCGGCGATCTGGCCCCGGGTACAGGGTTCGTCGGGGGAGAAGGTGGTCTCTGCGGTACCCTCCGTGATGCCGGCCTCCACAGCCCAGGACACGGCCTGGGCATAATTTGCCTCGGGAGACACGTCGGTAAAGATGGCGGAATCTCCTGCGGCGGGGGACCCGGCGTAGCGCCAGAGGAAGCCCATCGTGACGGCACGGGTGCAGGGAGCGCCAGGCGCGAAGCAGCCGTCCGCATCCAGGCTGTCCGGGCCGATGATGCCCGTTTCGCCTGCCCAGAGGATGGCTTTGTAGAACTCTTGGTTCATGCTGGAGACGACATCGGCATAGGGGCTGTCCATGCTCTGGGGTTCCGGAGACCCGGCGGCCCGCCAGAGGAAGGTGATGATCTGCCCCCGGGTGCAGAGCACGTCGGGGGAGAAGGTGGTTTCGGTAGTTCCGGTGGTGATGCCCTGCTCCACGGCCCAGGCGATGGGCGCAGCATAGTAAAGCCCCTCATCCACGTCTGTGAAGGCGGCGGCGGGAACCGTCAGCAGGGTCAGGGCCAGGGATAGGGCGGCCAGCTTTTTCTTCATGGTGCGCACCTCGCTTTGTTCAAAATATGACTGCCGGGACGGCAGGGCCTTCGGACAAGGCTTACGCCCTATTGTATGATATTTTTCCTCCGCTGGCAAGCCCTGTTTTGAAAAAACCAGAAATTGTGAGATGTGGTCTCCCGGCTTTTCGGAGGGATGAGGGCGTCTTGCGGAAGAATTTGAAATTTTGGGGAGATCCGCGAAACTTCCGGCTGGGAAAGCCGTCTGCATAAGTGGGAGAGTTGCCGAGGCGATGTTGACGGGGAAGGAGTGGAAGGGATATAATGAGAGCAACAAATTGTGCCGGGGGTGAAGCTGTGGGAAGGAAGACCGCGCTGTATAGCGCCGCCCATTTTTGGGTGGATTTCAGCTGCGCCCTGCTGCTGTTCGGGATGCTGTCGGGTGAGGCGGTCTTCGGCTTGTGCACGCTGCTATACAACTTCTGCGCATTTGCCTTGCAAATGCCTTTGGGGCTGGCGGCGGACAGGCTGAATCGGAACGGGCTGCTGGCCGCCCTGGGCTGCGGGATGATCGCGGCGGCGTACCTTGTGCCCTGGCCGGCGGCGATGGCCGTGACAGCGGGGGTGGGAAACGCTCTATTTCACTTGGGCGGCGGGATTGATGTGCTGAACGGCGGGGGAAAGCGAGCCGCAGCGCTGGGAGTTTTCGTGTCCCCGGGGGCGGCAGGGCTGGCGCTGGGCGGGTTGTGGGGCCGGGGAGACGCTCCGCCGCTGTGGCTGGGGCCGCTGGGGCTGCTGGTTTTGGCGGCGGCTATTGGGCGGGTTTGCGGGGGAGCGTCCGGGAATGCGCCGCCGGAGCTGCCCGCTGCCGACAGATGCGGCCGTCTGGCGCTGCTGCTGTTCGTGGTGGTACTCCGGTCATATATGGGAATGAACCAGCCCTTCTCCTGGAAGGGGGACTGGCTGCTGGCACTGACACTGGCGCTGGCGCTGGGAAAGGCGGCGGGGGGCTTTGCCATGGACCGGCTGGGTCCCCGGCGGGCATCGGCCTGGAGCCTGGGAGCTGCTGCGGCGCTGTACCTGGGGGCTGCCCTGCCCCTGCCGGGGACGGCGGCGGTGTTTCTTTTTAATATGACCATGCCCGTCACCCTTTGGGCGGCGGCAAGGCTGCTGCCGGGGGCCAAGGGCTTTGCCTTCGGACTGTTGACCTTTGGGCTGTTTCTGGGGTTTTTGCCCTCCTACCTGAGCTGGCCGAATCTGCTGAGCGGCCCGTGGGTCTGCGCGGCGCTGGCGCTGGGCAGCCTAGGGCTGCTGCTATCTGGCCTGAGGGAAGCGGAATGCTGAGGGTTTTGGCGGTTTCCCTGGCGCTGACGCTGGCGCTGGAGGAGGGCTTCGCCCTGGCCTGGGGCCTTCGGGGGCAGCGGGAGCTGGGACTGGTGGCCCTGGCAAGCTGCCTGACGAACCCGCCGGCGGTGCTGCTCTACCACACCACCGTGAGGCTGTGGGGTTGGAATCCGGCGGCGGCGGCCGCGGCGCTGGAGTGCGGGGCGGTGCTGGCGGAATGGCGGTGCTACCGGGCTTTTTCGGAGCAGATCCGGCGACCCTTCTGGTTTTCCCTGGCGGCGAACGCCGTTTCCTACGGCGTGGGCCGCCTGCTCAATCAATTACTTTGAAGTTTGGAGGAGATGCGGTATGAGACGAGTTTGGGGCTGTTTGCTGGCGGCGGCGCTGCTGGCGGTGCTGGCGGTTCCCGCCCGGGCGGATGTAATTTGGGAACCCTATGGGGATTCGTTTTTTGACGCGCACCGGGATGAGATGCAGTATGTGAGCCGGAATTTTATTGCTAACGGGAAAGCGGGCTATGTGACGCTCTGGGACGTCCCCGGCGGCAGCGGGGTGGCCGCCCAGTATGAAAACGGGAAGGCACTCCATGTTTCCCACGTATATCAGAATTGGGCGCTGCTTGACGTCTGGGAGGAGGCGGAGTCAGGAGGCTGGGAGGAAACTTACGGCTGGACGCCCCTGGCGGATCTGTCCTTGATTTACGATTGCCTCTCGTTCATTGAGGAGCATGAGGAGGACATCCGGAGCTACCAGGATGAATTCAGCGGCTATGACGGCGGCGCGGCCACGCTGAATTTTTACGAATACCCCGGCGCGGCGGAGATCAAGGACCAGGTGAACCTGAAGGACATCGGGGACGCGTTTGTCCGGGATCTGGCGATGTACATCGACCTGGTCTTTACGGACGAGGAGGGCCGCACCTGGGGCTATGTGCCCCGGTATATGGGGTGCAGGGAGTGCTGGTTCTGCCTGGACGAACCCGACGGGACGGACTTCCCCGTCCGGGAGGTGGCGGAGCCGGAGTTCATCCTGCCCCGGGAGCCGGCGCTGCCCGCGGCGGCCTATGCGCCCTATGTTTTGGTAGCGGGAACCGTGGCAGTCACCGCCGGGCTGCTGGTCTGGTTCTATGGACGGAAGCGGAAGGAATGTCCATAAACAGCAAGGGGAGGCCGCCGGAAGGCGGCCTCCCCGGTTTGCGGATGGACCCGGAAATTCAAAGGGCGGGAAGAAACGTCCTTTGCGCCATGGAATTCAAGGTTCGAAAAGGGACGGAGATGTTCTGCAAAATTTTCTTGCCCTGATTCCCCGTCAGCGGACGGCAAAGACGTCAAAGGCGGTCTCACCGCTGTCCTCCGTCACCAGGAGGGGGTACCGGCGGTTTGCGAGAATGTCCTTTATTACGTAGGGATTGGGATGGTGGTAGCGATTCCGGCTTCCAGCGGAAATGATGCAGAAAAAGCAATCGCCGATATGCAGGAGCCGAGGGTTATAGTTATGGGACGAACCGTGGTGGGGGATTTGTACGGAGCCGATGCAGTGGCTATATTTGCCATAGGCACTGTACAGCTCCCGCCATTTTTGCGGCCCGCTGGCATCATAATCTCCGGTGTAAAGGCACCCGCTGGGAGATGCCAATAGGCAGGAGCAGCGAAAGTGCTTCCGGCAAGGGGACGGCCGGGCACAGGCGGAAAAGTCCTCCCGCAGGGAGAGGGCCGACGGGCGCTGCATGATCTCCCCGTCAGGACTGGCGGAGAGCAGGGTCATGGAGTTTGTGTTGAAAGAACCCGGGACGGCGTCGTATAACTGTTTGATGAGGCCAATTCCGATAGCTCCCCTTTGCAGCAGATCCTTTAGCTCCCCGCCGGTATAGGTTCGCCCGAGATGCAGCTCCATGGCCTTTTTCAGGGCGGCGGTCCTTGCGGTCTCCCGGAAGTTGAAGGGGATATACTGCCATTCCAGTTCCTTACGCTGAGCAGAGCTGAAAAGAAGACTTCCCAAATCCGACCCGGAAGGGACTTGACTGGCATCTATGCTGCTTTGCGGGTTTTCCTGGCCGAGGTTTTCTGTATACTCCTGGATTTGATAGAGGCGGGGGTAATCGTCCAGGTGCAGGGAATCCAGGGTGCGGTAGGGGTCCTGCACAAAAGAAGAGGCAAAGGACGGCTTGGGGTTTATCAGACCGGTCAGGGACAAAAATTCCCGGGACTCGTTTGTGAGCAGCGGGAAGAAGAGGTTTTTTACGCGGCAGTACTGTAGAAGATAGGGGATGGCGTTGGTGTGATCGTCGTCGAAATGGGAGATAAAGACTCCGGCGATGTCCTCTCCCGGTTCGAAGCGCTGCCGTATCATTTGCTCGACAAGGCGGACGCTTGTGGACGAACCGCAGTCATAGAGGACAGTTGCGCCGCCGGAGGTATAATGGAACTGTTCGGTGTAAAAGGCCCCTTGGCCTATGGGCAGAAATTCCCGGGTCATCATCATAGAATCCCTCCGATCATCGGTTGTATATTCTCCTGCTGCCGGGCTGTTCCGGCTTGCGGCATGATGCCTGTGGGGATATGCCGCCGGAATATGCCGCAGGGCTGACCCTTTCTTGTCGTGAGCCGGATGATTCCCATCATATCACGTCCGTTGCCCCACGGCTATAAAATTGGGTGAAAAATGTAATTTTGGCCCTCCGCAGCCCTTTTTGCAGGAAGAGTTCGGCCCCCTGACGGGCCGGAAGACAGGCCGGGCGGCAGCTCTTTGGGGATGCGCCGCCGGAATGCCCTGGAAAAAGACTCGGATGAAAAGAAGTTTAAAAAAATTCAGCAAAACTTGTGAGAATCCGGGTGCTTCCTGCGTTAAGCATATTGAGGAGCAGGTTCTTGCCGCAAGCCGGTTTGGATCTTCGGGTAACCGCCGTTTTTTGGCCGGAAGCTGCCGGCAAGCGCTAAAAACGGGCGCCGGAATGCCGCAAGTCTCCAAAGGGCAAAGCGGGGTGGCCTCCTGGCCATCCAGTGCCTGCGGAATTTTGATGCCAAGGGCTTATAGCCGGAGGAACTAGAGACATCATCTGGAATAGGAGACAAGGAAATGAGTGGAAAACGAGATTGGACACAAACTGCGGCGCTGGTTCTTTGTACGGTCCTGCTGGTATTGAGCTTCGGGCAGCGGCGGCGGCTTTCTGATTTGGAACAGGATGTTTGGAATGCGCAGAACAGTATCATGGATGAGGTGAGCTGCTTGGAAGGACAGATGGCTTCCCTGCGTTCTGACTTGAAGAGCGCGGACGATCTGGTACGGGATTGGAGCTACACGCCTGTAGTGAATCAGGAAAAGCGGGGATTGGATGTGGATGTTACCGTAAAATTGAAGGAGTGGCAGAAGGACGCCACTTTGGAACTCCTGTGGACCTCTTTAGGAATTACGGACAGCAAAGGCTCCCTACCGCTGGTCTACGACGGCACGGGGGGTTTTACCGGGAAACTGGAAATTCCATTAAATAGCGAGATCATTTTGGAGGCCGCGATTCAAAACGGCGATATCCGGCGGCAGGAGAGCCTGGGGTCCCTTGGAGACACCTCCGTGCTGCTGCCCGTCCGATGTGAATCCAGCGGCATGAGCGGGCCGGAGTATCAGCAAAATCAAGATGGCGGCGGGGTGTTTACAATTTCAAGCTTTCATGTCAGCCTATACAGTGATCAGCGAAAAGTTGTCAAAACAACTGGCAATGCCTTCCGCCTCCGGTGCAACGGGAAACTTTTGGCGGAGCAGGCCGCAAAGCCGGAAGAAGCAGAAAACTACTATGCTGCCGAAGGGGAATTCTCAGCAGAGTGCCAAACGGGAGATGTCTTGACCTGGACCTTCTTTTGCCGGGATGAGTCTGGTGTCGGCTACGAGTTTTTCCTGAGAGAATGGAGCGTTAAAGAAGACGGCCTTGCACAGAACGCACAAGGGGTGGAATGGCCGAAACTGACTTGGGACGAAACCGGATGGCGTCATGGATTTAACATTTGAATTTGTATCGGAATTTAGGGGATTTATTTTGAAGGACATGAAAGACGTTTTGGAAATATGTGGAGCGGCAGTTTTTGCAATCGCCGTTGCGTGTTAGACCAGCTTGGCAAACTGGAGGTTCGGGATGACGTGATCATCTTAAAGAAGCAGCTGAACGATGTGAGAACAGTTGGCAGCCATTATTATTAGGTTACACAAGGCCACACGGCCATGTGTGGCCTAATTTTTTTATCGTTTGGGGGTGAGGACGTGGCCGATTATGCTTTTAGGACCCTGGAGGACCGCCAGAAAATCGAAAAACTGTGGGAGGACGGGCGGACGCCGAAAGAAATTTCCGAAACCACGGGCGTGTCTGTTCATGTGGTCTATAAGGAACTGACCAGGGGCCAGGACGGGACCCGCCTGCCGGATCAGCGCCTGCGGTACAGCGCGGACGTGGCCCAGCGCCGGGTGCAGGCGTCGCTGGAGCGGCGGGGCAAGCGGGCCGGACAGCCCACCGACAGCAGCCAGACGGCGGAGGCCGCCGGCAGATAGGAGGACGCCATGGCAAAGCAAAAGGAAATCAAGTTCCAGGACCGGCATGGCGACCTGCGGGGCCGCCAGAATGGCATGGAGTTCTGGATCCGAAAAGGCGAACCGCAAACCAAGAGCGGAGAACAGCG
>JAAVYM010000113.1 GCA_022791135.1 Oscillibacter sp. | reverse complement strand
CGGCGTGGAGATCAGCGGGTCGCCAAAGCCCGCCAGACCTTTCACAACAAAAGCGATGCAGACGCAGGCGAAATAGAAAACGATTTTTTCCATAAGCGCCTCCGGTCAATTGGGCATCAGCGGGAGCGGAGAAGGCAGAATGCCGCTGTTTCCCATGACGGTCATGATGAGGAATATGCCCGCGATTCCAAGAATCAGGGCCAGCACAAGCGGCCAAATTTTCGCGTCCATCGGAGGTTACATGGACAGGTCCTTGAGAAACATGAGGGCTCTTTGCGCCGCCTCCCCGCCGGTGGGCCAGGGAAGGCACTCCACAGACAGATAGCCGTCGTAGCCGATTTCCTCCAGGGCGTTTAAAATACAACTGAAATCAAACTGCCCGCTGCCGGGATAGCGCCGGGAGTTGTCCGCCAGATGGAAGTAGCCCAGCTTCCCACGGCACAGGCGAATAGCTTCCACCGGGTCGCATTCGTCGATGCCCATGTGGAAGGTGTCCAGGTGGACATAGCAGTTGTCCAGCTGATACTTCTCCAGGAAGTCCACGGTTTCCCCCGCCGTGGTGAAGATGTTCACCTCATAGCGGTTGATAACCTCCAGGTTCAGCTTGACGTTCCGCTCCGCGCCGTAGGCGGCCAGGACCCGCAGGTTCTTTGCCAGGCGGTCCAGGTATTTCTCCCGCTTCCCGCCCTTGGGAACGTTGCCCTTGACCCAGCCGATGACGATATCCGCCTCCAGCTTCTGGGCCATGTCGATGTACTGCCGCATCCCGTCCATGGTGGCGGAGACGATATAGGGTTCATCGGCCACCAGGCTGCACATGCCCTCCGTGTTCAGCCGTCCGGTGATGACCATGGACACCCGCGCCCCGGTGCGCCGGTAGGCGGCACGGATGGCGTCATAGTCCAGCTCCACGTCCTCCCGGGTGTGGACCTCAATGGCGTCGTACCCCAGGTCTGACGCTGTTTGCAGATTTTCCTCCACCGTTCCTTGGAGCAGGATCGGTGCAGTGGCCGGAGCCTCGTCGGCGGAAGAAACGGCGAATTTCCATTGCTTCATATAGACTCTCCAATCTCTGAAATAAAAGTGGAACGGGGGCCTCCCAGGGAGGCCCCCGCTCCGGGAGAAAAGAAAATAGAGTAGGGCAAATCAGGTGGGAGCTAACCTAAGCTCTCAATAAGAACCATCCGCGTTGTCGAGCGACCAGCCAAGATAATCGCCGGTCTTGGTAACGAGATAAAGTTCTTTTGGGTACTTTTCTTTCAAGAAAAGTACCTTACTCCGGGAAGGTCAGCATGACCTTGCGGGACAGCTCCTTGTTTTGGGCCATCTTCATGGCCTCGGCCAGGTCCTCGAACTTGTAGTAGTGAGAAACCAGGGCCTTGAAGTCGTAGGTATCCTTGATCTTGCTCATGAAGCGGATGGTGCGGGGGAACCAGTTGGTGGTGCCGCCGGAGCCCGCGATATGCAGGGTCTTCCAGATGGTCTTGCCGATCTCCACGGGAACCTTCCGGCCAATGGAGTGGCCCACCACGCCCACGCGGGCGCTGTGGCCGGCGATGTCAAACAGGGAGGCAATGCCGATATCGTTGCCGGAGCACTCGATGACCACGGAGGCGCCCCGTCCGTTGGTCAGCTTCTTGATCTGCTCCTCCACGTCCCCGGCGGTGGGGTCCACGGTGTAGGTGGCGCCGTATTTCATGGCGTTCTCCCGCCGGGCGGCCACGGGGTCCACCACGATGACGGTGGCGCCGGAGGTGGCGCAGACCATGGAGGCCGAGCAGCCGATGGGGCCGCCGCCGATAATCACGCAGTCGTCGGAGGCGTCGGGGTCGCACTTGTTGCCCCAGACTCCCCAATAGCCCACGTTGAAGTTCTCAACGAAGATGCCCATTTCGTCGTTCCAGTCCTCGGGGATGACGTGGGTATAGGCTTCCTCCAGAATCATGTACTCGCCGAAGCCTCCCGGAGAGTCGGGCCGGAAGCCCACTTCCCGCATGTTCAGGCAGGCGGAGGACATCTTTCCGTCCTTGCAGTTGGCGCACTGGTG
>JAAVYM010000023.1 GCA_022791135.1 Oscillibacter sp. | reverse complement strand
GACGGCTTCCACGCTGCCCTGGACGTCGGCCTTGACGATGAGGGCCAGCTCCTTCCGCTCGCCGGCCTGGATCTGGTCGAAGAGGTTCTCCAGGCTGACCTTCTGCACCGGGGCGGCGGCCTTCGCCCGCTCCTCGGCCTTGCGCTGCTCCACCAGCTCCCGGGCCATCCGCTCGTCGCTGACGGCGAAGAAGGGGCTTCCGGCGGTGGGAGCCTCGCTGAGGCCCGCGATCTCCACGGGGACGGAGGGGCCCGCCTCGGTGAGGCGGCCGCCCTTGTAATCCAGCATGGTCCGGACCCGGCCCACGGCAGTGCCGGCGATGATGATGTCGCCCTGCTTCAGCGTCCCGTTCTGGACCAGCAGCGTCGCCACGGGACCCCGGCCTTTGTCAAGCCGCGCTTCAATGACGGTGCCGGAGGCGGCTCGGTTGGGGTTGGCCTTCAGCTCCGCCATCTCGGCGGTGAGGGTGACCATCTCGAGGAGGCTGTCAATGCCGATATTCTTTTTGGCGGAAACTTTGCAGCAAATGGTCTCGCCGCCCCAGTCCTCGGGGACCAGGCCATGCTCGGTGAGCTGCTGCATGACCTTGTCAGGATTGGCGTTTTCCTTGTCGATCTTGTTGATCGCCACGACGATGGGGATGTTGGCGGCCTTGGCGTGGCTGATGGACTCAATGGTCTGGGGCATGATGCCGTCGTCCGCGGCCACCATCAAAATGGCGATGTCCGTCACCATGGCGCCCCGGGCGCGCATGGAGGTAAAGGCCTCATGGCCCGGGGTATCTAGGAAAGTGATAGGCTTGCCGTTGACCTGGACCTGGTAGGCGCCGATATGCTGGGTGATGCCGCCGGCCTCGCCGGAGGCAACGGAGGTGTTCCGGATGGTATCCAGCAAGGAGGTCTTGCCGTGGTCGACGTGTCCCATGACCACGACGACCGGGGCTCGGGGAACCAGATCCTCGGCTTTATCCTCGGAGATGTCGATGAGCTTTTCCTCAATGGTGACGACGACTTCCTTCTCCACCTTGCAGCCCATTTCCTCGGCGATGAAGGCGGCGGTGTCATAGTCGATCATCTGGGGCAGGGAGGCCATGATGCCGTTTTTCATCAGCGCCTTAACCACCTCCGCGCCGGTTTTCTTCATTCGGCTGGCCAGCTCGCCGACGGAGATCTCGTCGGGGATCTGGACCTTGACGGGGGCCTTTTTGGCGATCTCCAGCTGGAGGCGGCGCATGCGCTCCTGCTCGTCCTGGCGGCGCTTGTTGGAGAAGGCGGGGCCGCCCCGGCGCTGCTGCCCGCCCCGGACCTTTTCCCGTCCGCTGCGCTGCTGGCGCTGCATCCGCTCGCCCTGCTGCCCGCCCAGAGTTTCCAGCCGCTCGTCGTACTTGGCCAGGTTCACGTCTCCGCCCTTCCGGGTGTCCACGATCTTCTTTTGGGGCACCCGGCTGGCCGGCTTTTGGACCGGCTGGGAAGCGCCCCCGGCAGACGGCTGCTGTGTGGGATTCGGCTGGGCGGCGGGCCGTCCGCTCCCCTGGGCATTCTGGGGCTTCTGCGCCGGTTTCTGCCCAGCCTTCGGCTGGGCGGCGGATTTGCCGGGAGCCGCTTGCTGCGGGGAATTTTGTTGCCCGGCGGGCTTGGCCGGGGTGGGCTGTGCCGCCTTTTGGAATTTCTCCGCCGCCGGGGCGGGCTTGGACTCCTGATAGGTCTCGGTGAAGATAATCTGAATATCGGAGATAGGATGGTCCTGGGTGAGCCGGTCAAAGATGATGGACAGTTCCCGGTCCGTCAGAACCTGCATATGGTTTTTCGGCGCGGAGCCGTACTTGGTTAGGATCTCCATAATGGTTTTGGTGGGAAGTCCGAAATCTTTCGCCACCTCGTGCACTCTGTATTTTTCAATAGCCAACTAAAACACCTCGTTCGATTCCTCTCCGAAAGTCCGTTTGAAAACCGGCGAAACGCTGCCCGCCGGCTTTCAGACGGACTCAGGAGCGGAGAAATTTTATTTATGAGAGAAAGGGGCTGGCGAGGCCCAATCCGCGGGGGCACCTCAGCGCCCCCCGCCGCGGCCGGACCCGCCCCTGTGGTTAGGCGGCCGGCGTTTTTCGCCGCCGGGCCGCGCCCCGTTCCGCAGCCGGCTCCCGCCGGGGGAATTGGAGGCGGCTCGTCCGGGCCTCTCAAAATGGGGATGGCTGGGCTTTCCCTGAGGGGTGCGGCCAGGCTTATCGCCGAGGCTACGACCCGGCCCGCCATGATGGGGGGCGCGGCCTCCGCCAGGCCGTCCCTCGCCTTGGGGACGGCTCCCGTGGCGGGTTTCCCCTGGTCCGTCCCTCCGGGAGGGACCCCGCGGCCGGACTTTGGGGGGACGGCGGCTTTGCCGTTCCTCCGGGGGCGGCGGCGGGCGGTGGGGAGCCGATTGGCGCTCTTTGGCCCGGCGGCGCTTGAGGACCAAGCGCCGGGCGATTTCTCCGTAGCGCTCCGAGTCCAGCGCGGCCAGCCGCTCCGCCACGGCGGCGGCCAGCCCCACGTCCGTCAGCGCCGCGATGGCGGCGCTTCCCCGGCCCAGGGCACCCCCCAGCTCCGCTTTGGAGAAGGGAAGGACCAGCCAGAGGCAGTGCCCCTCTCCGGCCAGATGCTCCGCCCGGCGGAGGGTGTTGTCCGCAGCGTCGGACGCGAGCAGCAGCAGCCGCGCCTGCCCGCCCCTGGCCGCCAGGGCGGCGGGTTCCTCCCCCACGGCCAGCCTTCCGCCCCGGAGAGCCAGCCCAAGGAGGGAGAGAATGTTGTTGTTCATACCGCGCCTCCCAGTTCTGCCTCCATGGCGTCGTACACCTCGGGGGGGATGGCGGTGGCAAAGGCCCGTTCCAAGGCCCGGGACTTCCGGGCCTTTTTCAGGCAGGCTGCATCCGGGCACACATAGGCCCCCCGGCCGGGCTTTTTCCCCGTGAAGTCCAGGCTCACGTCCCCCTCCGGGGAGCGAACTACCCGCAGCAGGCTTTTCTTATCTTTCATCTCCCGGCAGCCGACACACTGCCGCTGGGGAATTTTTTTGACCTTAGGCATATAGACCCTCCCCCTTATCGGTTGCATGTCCTTATGAAATAGCCTCTTTCCGGCGCCTTACTCCTCGCCGGTGGGCACTTGTTCCGCAGAGACCTCCCCCGTGGGCGCTTCCTCCGCGGAGGTTTCCCCGGTGGGTGCTTCCTCTACGGATTCCGCCTCCGGCTCCGAGGCGGAGAAGAGATCCTCCTCGTCCTCCTCCGGACGGTAGCTCTGGGGCTTGATGTCGATCTTGTATCCCGTCAGGCGGGCGGCGAGACGGGCGTTCTGGCCCTCCTTGCCGATGGCCAGGGAGAGCTGGTCATCCGGCACCACGCAGCGGCATGCCTTGCCCTCCTCTGCCATGCGCACGTCCACCACGTCGGCGGGGGCCAGGGCGGCGGCGATGAACTCTGCAGGATTCTCGCTGTACTTAATGATGTCGATCTTCTCGCCCCGCAGCTCCTCCACAATGGCGGCCACCCGCTGGCCCCGGGGACCTACGCAGGCGCCGATGGGATCCACGTTCTCCTCGTTGGACCACACGGCCATTTTCGTGCGGCTTCCGGCCTCCCGGGCGATGGATTTTACCTCGACGGACCCGTCGAAAATCTCCGGGACCTCCAGCTCAAATAGGCGCTTCACCAGGCCCGGATGGGTCCGGGAGATCAACACCTGGGGTCCCCGGGTGGAGCGCCGCACGTCCACCACATAGACCTTGATATGCATGCCTTCTTCCATGGGTTCGCCGGGGACCTGCTCTCCGGACAGCAGCAGGGCCTCGGTAGACTCCGAGCCGGTGCCGATGCGGAGGGAGGCTGCGCCGTTCCGGGGGTCGATCCGGGTGACCACGCCGGTCAGAATCTCGTGTTGCTTGGAGTTGAACTCGTCGTAGACCATGCCCCGCTCGGCCTCTCGGAGGCCCTGGATGATCTGCTGCTTGCCGTTGCCCGCGGCGATGCGGCCAAACTCCATCTTATCCACCGGGACGTTCACCGTGTCGCCGATCTCGTACCGGGCGGAAATGGCCCGGGCCTCCTCCAGTGTCATCTCGTTGAAGGGGTCCACGTAGTCCTCCTCGTCCACTATGGTCTTCCGGATGAACATCCGCAGTTCCTTGTGCTCCTCGTCCGCCTCAACGAGGATGTTTTCCTCCTCCACGTCCCGGTGGTCCTTCTTATAGGCGCTGGCAATGGCTTTGAGGACCTTTTCCAGCATAGCCTCCTTCGGGATGCCCCGTTCCTTTTCCAATAGATCCAGCGCGGCGAAGATCTCGGCGGGATTCATACCGGCGGGTTCCTTCTGCTTTTTGCCTTTCATCGCAGCTAATTCTCCTTATTCCGTAAAATACATCCATTTATAATCGGTGTTTCTCATTCCTCAAAATTCCACCCGCAGACGGACTAGGGCTGTGTCCTTTTTCGCAAAGGTCCGGGGCATCCCCCCCGCCTCTATGGTGACGGCTCCGCTCTCCTCGTCGTAGGCGGAGAGGACGCCGGGGATCTCCTTTTGCCCGTCTATAGCCCGATAGAGCTTTACCAAAACGGGGTTGCCCAAAAACCGGGCAAAATCAGAAGGCCGTTTCAAAGCCCGCTCCGCCCCGGCGGAGCCGACCTCCAAAGTGTAGCTTCCCTCAATGGGGTCCGCCTCGTCCAGCAGGTCTGAGAGCTTGCGGGACACGGACTCGCAGTCCAGAATGTCTACGCCGCCCTCCTTGTCCAGCAGGACCCTGAGATACCAGGTCCCGCCCTCTTTCACATATTCCACATCCCAGAGGGTGCAGCCCGCCTCGGCAATGGCGGGGGCCGCCAGCTCGGCGGTGAGTTCGGTGATTTTTTTCATGCCTTGGGAACCCTCCTCAATTTTTTAAGGAAAGGAAAAGGGCCAACAAAAAGAGCGGACCCGTGGTCCACTCCCTACCTTACACTTCCATCATAACTCTAATATATGCAATATACCACAGTGCATGAGAAAGCGCAAGCTTTTTTGAAAATTTTATCTTGCCTGGTATTCCTTATGAAATTACAATTCTCTCCGCTTACTCTACATAGGATAATGATATCAATAGCGATACCGGCAGGGCGAATTTCAGCCGCCGGAGGGCGGCGGAACGGGGCCTCGCTAAAGCGACGGGGCAGCAGGGGAAATTATCCGGAAAAAAAGAGGAATTTCTGCAAAATTTCTCTTGACATGCCGGGAAATTTCGATTATTATAGGTGAGCATGCGGCGGAAGGGACTGCCAGAAGCCGCGCCAACGCGATGAACCGGGAGATTGCTCGAAAGAGGTAACTTCCGGGGAGTATGTCCGATAATCGGGCGGCTGAGAAAGGTCTGTACGCGCGCGTAGATCGCCGCGCCATGACGGAACCGGCCTGCTTTGCGCCGGGTTTTTTCATGAGCCGGAATGATACGCACGGCAGCGCGGACGGAAATTCTCGCCGTAGGTCGCCGAGACTCCAGAAAAACGACGTACGAATTAGGAGGAACCTGAACATGGCACAGAAAGAAATGATCCGCATCCGCCTGAAGGCTTATGACCACCAGATGATCGACCAGAGCGCGGAGAAGATCGTGGAGACCGCCAAGCGCACCGGCGCCGAGGTTTCCGGCCCCATCCCCCTGCCCACCAAAAAAGAGATTATCACCATCCTGCGCTCTGTCCACAAGCACAAGGACAGCCGGGAGCAGTTCGAGCGCCGGACCCATAAGCGGCTCATCGACATCACCAAGTCCTCCCCCAAGACCGTGGAGGCCCTGATGGCCCTGGAACTCCCTGCCGGCGTGGATATCGAGATCAAGCTGTAAACCCCCATTACCATGTTGAACCGCAGTCTGCCGCGTGATTGAGGCAGACGGGTCAAGTTGGCCGGAACGGTTCCCAATGGCCGCGGCCGGTCAACCAATAACCTTATTTAAGGAGGAGCATACATGAAAGCGATCATCGGCAAAAAAGTGGGCATGTCCCAGATTTTTGACGAGAACGGCCACGTGATCCCCGTCACGGTCATTGAGGCGGGTCCCTGCGTGGTCGTGCAGAAGAAGACGGCGGAGAAGGACGGCTATGAGGCCGTGCAGCTGGGCTTTGAGGACATTGCCGAGCGCAAGCTTACCAAGCCCGAGCTGGGCCATCTGGCGAAGGCCGGCGTGGCCCCCAAGAAGCACCTGAAGGAATTTGACCTGGAGAACGCCGCCGAGCTGAACGTGGGCGACATCGTCAAGGCCGACACCTTTGCTGCCGGGGACTTCGTCGACGTCACCGGCACCAGCAAGGGCCACGGCTTCCAGGGCGTGGTTAAGCGCCACGGCGCCGCTGTCAAGCGCAACACCCACGGCGGCGGTCCCGTCCACCGCCATCAGGGTTCCTTGGGCGCGGGTACGACGCCCGGCCGCATCCTGAAGGGCCGCGACGGCGCGGGCCACATGGGCGTGGACCAGGTGACGGTGCAGAACCTCTCCGTGGTCAAGGTGGACCCCGAGCTGAACATGCTGGTTGTCTGCGGTGCGGTGCCTGGCCCCAAGGGCGGCCTGGTCACCATTAAGTCCACGGTCAAGGTCCACAAGGCCAAGCAGGCCGGCGCGGACATCAGCAAGAACCCGCAGAAGGCTTCCGGCCGCAACCCGCAG
>JAAVYM010000022.1 GCA_022791135.1 Oscillibacter sp. | reverse complement strand
CCTGGACCTGAACGCCACCGAATGGCTGGAGGGCTATCTGGAGCGGTTCAAGGGCACGGTGCTGGCCATCTCCCACGACCGCTGGTTCCTGGACAAGGTGGTGCGCCGGGTGGCCGAGATCCAGGACGGCAAGGCGGAGCTCTACTCCGGCAACTACTCCTTCTACGTGGAGGAGAAGGAGCGGCGCTATCAGGAGCGGCTGAAGCAGTACCAGAAGGAGCAGGCCAAGATTGAGCAGCTGGAGAAGGCTGCGGAGCAGCTGCGGGTGTGGGCCTTCATGGGCATGGACAAGACCTACCGCCGGGCGGTCAACATCGAGCGGCGGATCGAGCGCATGCGCACCACTGCCAAGCCCACCAAGGCCCGGAAGATGGACGCCCGCTTCTCCACCGCGGAGTTCCACGGGGACGAGGTGCTGGGCATCCGGAACCTGGCGAAATCCTATGGGGACCGCCGTTTGTTCGACGGCATCACCCTGAAGGTGGAGGGGGGTGAGCGGATCGCCCTTATCGGGGACAACGGCGCCGGGAAGACCACCCTTATCAAGCTGATTATGGGGGAGCTGTACCCGGATGACGGCCGGATCAAGCTGGGTCCCCAGGCCAAGACGGCGTACCTGCCCCAGATCATCCACTTTGAGCACCCGGACTGGAACCTGGTGGAGAACATGATGGCGGCGAAGCGGGGCCTCTCTGCCCAGAGTGCCCGGAACCGCCTGGCGGCCTATGACTTCCGGGGGGAGGATGTGTTCAAGCCTGTCTCCGTCCTCTCCGGAGGGGAGCAGAGCCGCCTGCGGCTTTGCATGCTGATGGACGGGGAGGTCAACTTCCTGATTTTGGACGAGCCGACGAACCATTTGGACATTGCCTCCCGGGAATGGATCGAGGAGGCGGTGGAGTCCTACGACGGGACGCTGCTTTTCGTCAGCCACGACCGGTATTTTATCAACCGCTTTGCCACCCGCATCTGGGAGCTGGCCGATGAGACGGTGACGGACTACCCCATGGGCTTTGCCCAGTACCGTCAGGCGAAAGCCCAGGAGGAGGCGGCGAAGAGCGAGCCGCCCAAGCCCGCAAAGGAGAAGGCGGAGCGTCCGGCCCGGGGCAACCGCGCCCAGCAAAACGCCCGCCGGCAGCTGACTATCTGCGAGCGGGACATCGCCCGGGCAGAGGAGGGCGCCGCCGCCCTGGAGGCGGAGATGGAGGCCGCAGCTTGCGACTACGAAAAGCTGACGGAGCTGACCGCCCGCCGCCAGGCCGCCCAAGAGGAGCTGGATGCCCTTTACGAACGCTGGGAGCAGCTCAGCGAGGAGGCCGGGGAGACTTGAGTTCCAGGGGAGGGCAGTTATGACACGAAAGACAAAAATCCGCCGCACCGTGATTTTAGCGGTGGGGTTGGCTGGCCTGGCGCTGGCTGTGATCCCGAACGGAATGCGTTTTACCGGCTATTTGTGCCTGGGGATTGCGGCGCTGTGGGCCATCGAGGAGCTGCTGATCGTTTGGAAACGGCACTCTGCCTTTGCGGGAGTTTTGGAAAAGTTCTTTTTCACCGGCGTGGCCCTCGTGTTTGCGGTGATCGCGCTCATAGAGATTGAGGTGGTGAAGTGCGGGGAAGCGGACCGCTCGGACCAGCCGGTGGACGCGGTGATTATCCTGGGAGCCGGGGTCAACGGCGAGACGCCCTCGGCGGCGCTGCAAAGCCGCATCGATGCGGCCCGGGCGTATCTGAAAAAGCACCCGGGGATTCCGGTGGTCCTCTCCGGCGGCAAGGGTTCCGGAGAGAACATCAGCGAAGCGGAGGCTATGCGCAGGGCGCTGTGGACGGGGGACGGCGAGACGGATGCCTGTCTGATACCGGAGGACCGCTCCGTAAACACGGCCCAGAATTTCGAGTTTTCCAGGGCGTTGCTGGCAGAGCTGGGCGTGGATATGGAAACGGCGCGGATTGCCATTGTGACCAGTGATTTCCACTGTTACCGCACCCACCTGCTGGCCCAGCGGCACGGGATGAACACGGTGGAGATTCCGGCGGAGCTGCCCTGGTGGTGGCTCAGCGCGAACTACTATATTCGAGAGGCCTTCGCCGTGGTAAAGACGGTACTGTTCGACTGGCCCGAGGCATAAAAGGAGAAGCGAGGCAATGGCTTGGAACAACGTATTGTGTGTCTATTACTCCCGCACGGGGAACACCCGGCGGGCCATGGAGGAGATTGCCCAGGCCCTGGGGGCGGAGCTGGCGGAGATTCAGGACAGCACGGACCGCAGCGGCTGGGGCGGTTGGCTCCGCTGCGGAGTGGACGCGATGCGCCGCACGCTGCCGCCGGTGAAGTGCGGGGCCAAATTCCCCCTGACGGACTACCGCCTGGTGATCGTGGGGTCCCCGGTCTGGGCGGGGCGGTGCAGCTCCGTGGTGCGAAGCTTTTTGAAGCACAACGGTAAGGATTTGCGGAATGCGTCCTATGTGTTGACCCGGGGCTGTGAGGACAAAAACGAGGAGATTTTCGAGCAGATGGACCGCTATACCCCCTGTGGGCACCGGACGGCGGTCTCTCTGCGCAGCGGCTCGGTGGGCTACGCTTTTTGGAAGGAGGAATTCCTCCGCCAGACCCAGGACTTTCTCCAAACGGCGGGCCGGTAGCATGGCCCCTGGGGGCTGCCGCCGCTGCGGCCCGGATGATTTCCGGGGTACGACCGTGCAAAAGTTCTTTTTGCTGCTTTTTTACGCGAAAAGCAGAAAGGAGACGCCATATGCAGGAAAGACTAAAAGGACTGGCCCTCCGGCAGGAGGACCTGGAGGCCCGCCTGGCAGACCCGGCGGTGTACGGCGACAGCACCCGGCTGAAAATCCTTCAGCGGGAGCTGAAGGAGCTGTCGCCGGTGGTGAGTGCCTGGCGCGCCCTGGAGGGGACGGAGCGCCGCCGGGAAGAGGCGGAGGCTTTGCTTCGGGACCCGGAGCTGCGGGAGCTGGCCCAGGAGGAGCTGTCCGCCGCCCGGGAGGAGGCGGAGCGGCTTCGGGAGGAGCTGAAGATCCTCCTTCTGCCCAGGGACCCCAACGACAGCCGGAACGTGATTTTAGAGCTGCGCAGCGGCGTCGGCGGCGAGGAGGGGGCGCTGTTCGCCCGTTCTCTTTTGCGGATGTACGGCATGTACGCCCAGCGCCGGGGTTGGCGGATGGAGGTGCTGAGCCTCAGCGAAACGGAGCTGGGCGGCGTAAAGGAGTGCAGCGTGCTGATAGAGGGGGAGGGGGCCTTCTCCCGCTTGAAGTTTGAAAGCGGCGTCCACCGGGTCCAGCGGGTGCCAGAGACGGAGTCCGGCGGGCGTATTCACACCAGCGCCGCCACGGTGGCGGTCCTGCCGGAGGCGGAGGAGGTGGACGTCGAGATCGATCCCAAGGATTTGCAGATCGACACCTACCGCTCCTCCGGCGCGGGGGGCCAGCACGTGAACAAAACGGAGTCCGCCATCCGCATCACCCACCTGCCTACGGGTCTGGTGGTGGAGTGCCAGGATGAGCGGAGCCAGTATAAAAACAAAGACAAGGCCATGAAGGTTCTCCGTTCCCGCCTCTATGAGCGGGAGCAGGCAAAGCGGGCGGAGGCGGAGGCCTCAAGCCGCCGCAGCCAGGTGGGCAGCGGCGACCGTAGCGAGCGGGTCCGGACCTATAACTTCCCTCAGGGCCGGGTGACGGACCACCGCATCGGTCTGACGCTGTACAAGCTGGACGCCTTTTTGGACGGAGACCTGGACGAGGTCCTTGACGCTCTGATCGCGGCGGACCAGGCGGAGAAGCTGAAGGGCGGCGGGGAGTGAAGAAAACGTGGTTGCTTGCCTGGGCAGCGGCGGTTCCACTGGCGGGGCTGGAGGGACTGCTGGCCTGGAACTGGCTGTGGGGGACGGCGTATGTCCTGAAGTATGGGGCGGCGGAGAATCCCTATGCTGCTGAGGATGCGGAGATTGCGGGTATAGTGGCCCTGCTGGTGCTGCCGCTGTTTACAGCGGCGCTGGTTTGGGCAGTATATGGGACGATTGAATGGCGTAAAGAGCGGGCGCAGGCCCGTTCGGAGAGATAGAGGCGAACAATATGCAGACGATTTATTACGATTTGCGGGATACGAAGGGGCAGCAGAAGGAGATAGAGGACAAGATCTCTGCCGCTGCCAAAATTCTCCGGGAGGGGGGACTGGTGGGCATCCCTACGGAGACCGTGTATGGCCTGGGCGCTGACGGGTGCAATCCCGACGCCGTCCGGCGCATCTTCGAGGTAAAGGGCCGCCCCCAGGACAATCCCCTGATTCTCCATGTCACCGGCCCGCAGTGGCTCCCCCGCTACTGTGTGGACATCTCCCCAGTGGCTTACACGCTGGCCCGGAAATTTTGGCCGGGTCCTCTGACCATGGTCCTCAAACGCCAGCCCACCGTACCCGACGTGACCACGGCGGGGCTGGATACTGTGGGCATTCGCTGCCCGAACCATCCGGTTACCCTGGCTATCCTCCGGGAGGCGGGTATGGCCATCGCCGCCCCCAGCGCCAACACCTCCGGCCGGCCCAGCTGCACTACGGCCCAGGATGTGCTGGAGGACGTGGGGGGCCGGGTGGACATGATTGTGGACGGCGGGCCGTGCACCGTGGGTGTGGAATCTACCGTGCTGGACCTGACTTGTGAGCCGCCCCGGCTTCTCCGCCCTGGCGGGCTGCCGGTGGAGGACATTGAACGGCTCATCGGCCACATCGACGTGGACCGGGCGGTGACGTCCTCCCTGGCGGCGGGGGAGCGCCCCGGCGCGCCGGGCATGAAGTACCGTCATTACGCGCCCAGGGCGCCGGTAACGGTGATCACCGGTGCGCCGATGAACTCCGCCAGAGAGATCGAGCGGCGGGCAGGGCCGTCGTCGGGCATAATCTGTTTTGATGAATTTGCCCATCTCTTCCCGGAGCAGCTGGTGCGCCCTCTGGGTCCCAGCAGTGACAAGCTCATCCAGGCCCAGCGGGTCTTCGAGGCGCTGCGCGGCTTTGACAGCACCGACGTGACGGAGATTCTCGCTCAGTGCCCGGATAACCGGGGTTTGGGACTGGCAATTGGCAACCGCCTGAAAAAGGCGGCGGGCTTCCACATCATCAACGCGGACAGCCAGCGGATCATCCTGGGTCTCACCGGCGGCACCGGCGCGGGAAAAACCAGCGCCCTGAACGCCCTGCGGGACTTGGGGGGCCAGGTAATCGACTGCGACGCGGTGTACAATGAGATCCTGGAGGGCAGCGAGGAGTTTAAAAATGCCATCAATGTGAGGTTCCCCGGCGTTTTCAGTCAGGATGGGCAGCTGAACCGGAAAAAGCTGGGCCAGGAGGTCTTTGCCAAGCGGGAGCGGCTGGACCAGCTGAACAGCATTGTGTTTCACTTCCTGGTCCCGGAGCTGGAACGGCGGGTGGAGGCGGCTGAGGGGCTGTACGCCATCGATGCTATCAATCTTTTTGAAAGCGGCTTGGACCGCCTCTGCGACCGGACGGTTGCCGTTACGGCGCCAACGGAGCTGCGGGTGAAGCGGGTCATGGCCCGGGATCACATTTCTGAGCAGTATGCCCGCCTTCGCATCAGCGCCCAGAAGCAGGATGAGTATTATCGGGGCAAGTGCGACTGCGAGCTGAACAACGCCAGCGAGTCTCCGGAGGAATTCCGCAAAGATGCCCGCCTGTTTTTTGAGCGGTTGATCGAGGCGGTGCAGGAGGAGAAGCGCCACGGCTGACCGGCCTATGACGCCTGCATTTTAAAGGGGCCGGGCGGGCGTACTGGCGTTTCCCACAGCCCGTGCAGCTTTTTAGTCCCCGGCAAAATAAGGGGGAGGGGCGTATTGCCGGTTATCCGCTATTTCCAGTCCCTCTTTTTGCCGCAGATAGTAGAGAGCTGCTGTAAATTGCTTTTATTTAAAGGAGGCAACATCCCATGGAAAAATCCGAGTTTAAGGAGCTGAAGGAGCGGCTCCTTTCCACGAAGAAGAACGGCTATGACATTCTGCCCGAGGCGGACCGGGCGGCGATGGAGGACTACTGCGCCGCTTACAGGGCATTCCTGGACGCGAGCAAGACCGAGCGGCTCTGCGCGGCGGAGGCTGTCCGCCTGGCGGAGGCCAAGGGCTACCGGCCCTATACCCCCGGCATGGAGGTCAAGACCGGCGAGAAGTTTTACGTCTGCAACCGGGGCAAGGCGGTAATGCTGGCCCGCATCGGCCGCAAGCCCCTCTCCGAGGGCATTCAGCTGGCGGCGGCCCACATCGACTCCCCCCGGCTGGATCTGAAGCCTAATCCCCTTTACGAGGACAGCGAGCTGGCCTATTTTAAGACCCACTATTACGGCGGCATTCGGAAATACCAGTGGGTTACCATCCCACTGGCTCTCCACGGCGTGGCGATCCGGAAGGACGGGACGAAGGTGACAATCCGCATCGGCGAGGAGGAGGGAGACCCCCGCCTGGTTATCACGGACCTGCTGCCCCACTTGGGCGCGGCCCAGAATAAGAAGCCTTTATCCGAGGCGGTTCCCGGAGAGACGCTGAACCTGCTGCTGGGCAGCCGCCCCATCGGCGGGGAGGAGGAGTCCGGCCGGGTGAAGCTGGCGGTGATGCAGCTGCTCCACGAGAAGTACGGCATCGTGGAGGACGATCTGGCCTCCGCCGAGTTGGAGGCCGTCCCGGCGGTGAAGTCCTGCGAGATCGGTCTGGACCGCTCCCTCATCGGGGCCTACGGCCACGACGACCGGGTCTGCGCCTACGCCGCCCTCAAGGCTCTGCTGGATTTGGAGGAGGACCCGGCAAAGACCGCAGTTTGCATCCTGGCGGACAAAGAGGAGATTGGCTCCGACGGCGTTACGGGTATGCAATCCGCTGCCTTTGATGCTTTTATTGAGGACTTGTGCGCTGCTCAGGGCGTGACTTTGCGAGCCTGCTTTGCCAAGTCCTTCTGCCTCAGCGCCGACGTGACGGCGGCTTACGACCCCAACTTCCCGGACGTGTTCGAGAAGCGGAACGAGTCTCAGCTGAACTACGGCGTGGGCCTATGCAAGTACACGGGGGCCAGGGGCAAGTCCGGCGCCTCCGACGCCGACGCGGAGACGGTGGCCTATGTCCGGGGACTGTTCGACAAGGCGGGGGTCATCTGGCAGATTTCGGAACTGGGCAAAGTGGACGCCGGCGGAGGAGGCACTGTGGCCATGTATATGGCCAACCGGAACATCAGTACCCTGGACGCCGGGGTTCCCGTGCTGAGCATGCACGCCCCCTTTGAAACGGTGTCCAAGCTGGACTGCTACGAAACCTATAAGGGCATGAAGGCGGTTTTCCAGGCGGAAAATTGAGTCCGGCCGAAAAATGGCAAGGCCCTTGCGTGGGCATGATGGATGCCCGTCCGCTGCTTTCAGCGGGCGGGCTTGCTTTCAACATTCAAAAAGGGCTTGACATGGACCCCGCTCCATATGATATAGTCATCGCAGCAGAAAAAGCCTATGTGTTTGCCATGAAGCCGGGCACGGCCGCACACAAGGCCGGCGGCGCCGGCAGAAAGCACTGCGCTGGAAACAATCCATAGGAGATTTTTTCAACTGTGACGACGGTACATTGGGAACCATCCATCACGTACAATACGTAGAAAAGGAGACTGCGCTATGTCTGGAACATCCAAGGTCTATTTCGCAGACTTCCGCTGCCCCAGCTGGCGGGAGAATCTGACCCAGAAGCTGGCCCGATTGATGATGACCGCCGGGTTTGGCGAAATTGACATGGAGGACAAATATGTTGCCATTAAGATGCACTTTGGCGAGCCGGGGAACCTGGCCTACCTCCGCCCCAACTGGGCCAAGGCTGTGGCGGACCTGGTGAAGTCTCAGGGAGGTAAGCCCTTCCTGACGGATTGCAACACCCTCTATATCGGCGGGCGGAAAAACGCCCTGGATCACCTGGAGTCCGCCTATATCAACGGTTTCACGCCCTACTCCACCGGCTGCCACATTCTCATCGCCGACGGGCTGAAGGGCAGCGATGAGGTGAGCGTTCCTGTGGAGGGCGGCGAGTATGTTCAGGAGGCCAAAATCGGCCGGGCCGTCATGGACGCCGATGTCTTCATCTCCCTTACGCACTTCAAGGGCCACGAGCAGGCCGGCATGGGCGGTGCGCTGAAGAATATCGGCATGGGCTGCGGAAGCCGGGCCGGCAAAATGGAGCAGCACGCCTCCGGAAAGCCCTTCGTTGCCCAGGACTCCTGTATCGGCTGCAAAGCCTGTGCCAAGATCTGCGCCCACGGCGCGCCGCAGTTCGGACCAGACGGCAAGGCCAGCATCGATCAGGACAAGTGCGTGGGCTGCGGGCGGTGCCTGGCTGTCTGCCCCAAGGACGCCGTCCAAAGCCTCTATGACGAGGCCCCGGAGATCCTGAACAAGAAAATTGCCGAGTACACCAAGGCCGTGGTGAGCGGGCGTCCCTGCTTCCACGTCTCCCTGGTGTTGGACGTCTCCCCCAACTGCGACTGCCATGGGGAGAACGATGTCCCCATCGCCGCAGACGTGGGCATGTTTGCTTCCTTCGATCCCGTGGCGTTGGACCAGGCCTGTGCCGATGCCGTGGTGTCCCAGCCGCCGATGCCCGGTTCCGTGCTGTTTGACAAGGGTGTTGACTGCTCCTGCGGCGACGTTTTCAAGGCTGCCCACCCGGAGACCCATTGGCAGTCCTGCCTGGAGCACGCGGAGAAGCTGGGGATTGGTTCCCGGAAGTATGAGCTGATCAAGATCTGATCAATTGCCGCCAGAGAAACCGGCGCCCGTCAGAAAGCGTATGCTTTCTGACGGGCGCTGTGCTGTTGTTGGCGCGAGTCTGGTACGATTTGCTCTGCCACAGACCGCAAAGGCAGGCCGGCAGCCAGGGCTGGAGGTAAAGCCCCGGGTTTTTGGGGTTCTATTTTCCTCGTCCGCCTCATAAGATGCATCATCACGACCGAGAGGTGGACAACATGACGACGAAAAACGATGTGCTGCTGGAGGGGCTGACACTGGGAGAGCCGGAGTGGTCCCACGAAAATCACGGCATGCAATTCTACCGCGTATTCCTCCAGGTCCCACGGCTCAGCGGCCAGGTGGACCGGCTGCCGGTGCTGCTGCCCGGAGCTTTGGCCGCCCAGACGGCGGCGGGGCGGACCCTGCGGGTCCGGGGCCAGCTCCGCTCGTTCAACAACCGCAGCGGCGTGGGAAGCCGCCTGGTGCTGACCGTCTACGCCCAGGAGTTCCTGCCGGAGCTGGACGAGCCGTGCAACCAGATTACCCTCGCCGGCGCGCTATGCAAGCCGCCGGTGTTCCGCCGGACTCCCCTGGGCCGGAGTATCTGCGATTTGATGCTGGCCACCCCCAGGCGCTATGGACGGGCGGATTACCTGCCCGTCATTGCCTGGGGCCAGCTGGCTGTAAAGGCCAGCCGCCTTCATGTGGGGGATATCCTGGCCCTGGAGGGGCGGGTCCAGAGCCGTACATATCATAAGCTTTTGGACACCGGTGAGACTGAGGAGCGGACGGCCTACGAGGTCTCCATGATGCGCCTGCTGGACCCGGAGGACCTGCTGGAGGCGGAGGAGGCGGCCCTGTAGCGAGAGAGGTATATAAAACCAGACAGAGGCCCTTCGCGAAAGCGAAGGGCCTCTGCCTATAGAAAGGAAAGGAAGAAAAAGAAACCGTTACAGGAAGCTCATCAAGTTGAAGGTCAGAATCAGGCCGGAGAACACGATGGATACAGTGGAGCAGAGCTTAATGAGAATGTTAAGAGACGGGCCGGAGGTATCCTTGAAGGGATCGCCCACAGTGTCGCCCACGACCGCCGCCTTATGCTGCTCGGAACCCTTACCGCCGTGGTGGCCGCTCTCAATGTATTTCTTGGCGTTGTCCCAGGCGCCGCCGGCGTTGGACATGAACACTGCCATGGCAAAGCCGGAGACCGACACGCCGCCCAGCAGTCCCACCACGCCGGTGGGACCCAGAATCAGGCCCGCGACGATGGGCACCACAATGGCCAGCACCGCAGGAACCACCATCTCATGAAGCGCGCCCTTGGTGCACAGCCCGACGCAGGAGGCGTAGTCCGGGTCGGCCTTGTACTCCATGATACCGGGGATCTCCTTGAACTGGCGGCGAACCTCCACCACGATGGACTGCGCGGCCTTTTGTACGGCGCTCATAGTCTCCGCTGTGAAGACGAAGGTCAGCATCGCGCCGATGAAGAGACCCACCAGGACCGTGGGACTGGTGAGAGTGAAGTTCAGGATTTCATCCGTGTTGGCCTGAACGATGTTGACGTAACTGACCAGCAGGGCCAGGGCGGTCAGGGAGGCGGAGCCAATGGCGAAGCCCTTTCCGGTGGCGGCGGTGGTGTTGCCCAGAGAGTCCAGGGCGTCCGTCCGCTGGCGGACGGTTTCCGGCAGGCCGCTCATCTCGGCAATGCCGCCGGCGTTGTCGGCCACGGGGCCGTAGGCGTCCGTGGCAAGGGTGATGCCCAGAGTGGAGAGCATGCCCACGCCAGCGATGCCGATACCGTAGAGACCCCGGTTAAAAGCAAAGGTGAAATGGCCTGCAGCGTCCACAATCTGTGCCGTGCCTCCGGCGGCGAAGTAGCTCACCAGCACAGCAGCGGCCACGATGAGGATGGAGGTCATGATGGACTTGAGGCCCAGGGAGATTCCGCCAATGATGATGGTGGCGGAGCCGGTCTCCGAGGCCGCGGCCAGCTCCTGGGTAGGTTTGTAGGTGTCAGAGGTGTAATATTCGGTGAAGTAGCCGATGGCGCAGCCGCCGATCAGGCCGCAGAGGATGGCGATGTACACACCCCAGCTGCCCAAAATCCAGTAGGTCAGGGGAGCCGCCAGGATAGCCGCCAGGACGGCCGCCGTATAGGTGCCGGTCCGGAGGCTCTTCAACAAAGACTCCTGGGTGGCGTCCTCCTTGGTCTTCACCAGGAAGGAGCCGAAGATGGAGCAGATGATGCCGCAGACCGCCAGGGCCACGGGGAGCAGCATACCGTTCCAACCGTAGCCGCCCACGGCGCCCAGGGCAAAAGTGGCGAGAATGGAACCCACGTAAGATTCGTAGAGGTCTGCGCCCATGCCAGCCACGTCGCCCACATTATCACCCACGTTGTCCGCGATGGTAGCGGGATTCCGAGGGTCGTCCTCGGGGATACCGGCCTCCACCTTGCCCACCAGGTCCGCGCCGACGTCGGCGGCCTTGGTGTAAATGCCGCCGCCCACGCGGGCAAACAGTGCCATGAAGGACGCGCCCATGCCGTTCATGACCATGATGTTGCCTAAAGCCACGGGGGCGTTTACGCCAAAAGCGTATCGCAGCAGGAAAAACCACAGGGTAATATCCAGCATGCCCAGGCCCACCACAGTGAAGCCCATGACCGAGCCAGAGGAAAAGGCCACCCGAAGGCCCTTATTCAGGCTTTCAGACGCGGCCTGAGCGGTGCGGGCGTTGGAATTCGTGGCGATCTTCATGCCAATGAAGCCCGCCAGCATGGAGAAAATGCCGCCCGTGACGAAGGCGAAGGGAGTAAACTTGGAGAGCATCTTCCCGTTGGTTGCAAAGGCGATGATCAGCAGGATGACAAAGACGACAATGAAGACCTTGAACACCGTAGTGTATTGTTGCTTTAGGTAAGCGTTTGCGCCAGAACGAATATTTGCCGCAATTTTGCACATTTTATCGCTGCCCTCCGAATAAGAGAGCACTTTTTTCGCCTGCATGACTGCAAAAAGCCCCGCTACCAAAGCGCCGATGAAACCGATCCAAAACAAGTTTTCCATAGCCAATCTCTCCTTCTTTTGGTTTGTGCCCTTTGACTGTATAGGCTTATTGTAGCATATTGTAACATTTTTTCAAGATATTGTTTGAATTTTAGAAGCGCAAACGTTGTATTTCTTATATTTAAACAAAAAATGATGTAAAAAACTAGGCACATTGCTTTAGTGTGCGGAAAAATTTTCGTAAAACTGCCTATGTGAGCTTAAAAAAATTGACATTTTTATAACAATCCAACCAATCCTGCAGCTTCATAAGTGACAGAGTTTAATGAATACGCAAATTAATTGCAAAAGTTTTTAATTTTTTGCGTAGTTTATTTGCGTTACGGGCGAGCGTACATGAATCGCTCACACATCTTTTTACGAAAAAATCCCCCTGGAGTGGTCCGGCACATCCAGGGGGAGGCAAGTTTTTCGGTTTTTAATAAATCAGGCGGAAATCCGTGAAAACCCAGCGGTCATCCTCGAAAACATAGGGAAAAGACCAGCTCTCCAGCCCCACTACGGTCTCTCCGTCCTCGTCCAAAAGCTCCGCCAGCAGGTTCACGAAATAAGTTGTTTCGTCCAGCTGCTCCGATTCCATCTGAATCATGCCCTTTCCGGCGGCACGATTCCGGCGCTCCCCACAGACATAGAGCGCCCCGCCAATGTTCCGGTAGTGGATCCGGGTACTTTCGCCGTCCAGCAGACGGGCCGTCAGCTCCTGGGAAAATACGCTCCGGAGATAAGCCCGGAGATCCTCCAGATCCTGAATACCCTCCATGTTGACCCGGCGGTAAACCCGGCCCTCAAGGGAGACGGTCTCTTCTGTGGAGGGCAGTGGGGAGAGATCAAACCAGCCGTAAATCCGCAAAGCCCGCTCGTAGGCGTCGAGAACTTCCGCTTCCAGCAGGGGACGGGCCGCAGATTCCACCAAGGCCGCCTGCATTGTTTCTTCCTGCGGGGGTCCCTGGGAGGTGGAGGCCGGCTCTTCTTCCGCAGGTGAGGCGCATCCACTTAGCAGCAGCGAAAACAGCAACGCAACAGCAATTGCACGCATAACGGCATCCCCCTTTCAAACAGCCTGGCCTTTTGACACCCCGTGCAGCGGGCCGTCCGCTTTGGGGGCCTTCTTTATTTTAAAGATACCACAGTTTTGTGGAAAATGCTACGACAATTTCGGAATAAAATCCACGGTTTTTCGACGCTTTTTTTGACGAGGTCATACAACATCTGGTAGGCATTGGAAAGGCCCGCCCCATACCATGGGACGGGCCTGCGCTGCCTTTGGTGCTCAGTGAGGCAATATGGGAATTCCGGCCATCGAAGAGAGGACCGTCATATCGTCAACGGGCAGCTCGCCCGATACGCAGAAAAAGAAAAATCCACGCCGACGGCGTGGCTTCCGGTTTCAGCGCTCGCTGTGAGTCCAAGGCTCATCCAGAAAAATCATGTCGTCCAAATCGTCTGGCAGAGTTTTGTGAAATCCATTCATGTTTGTTCTCTCCTCTCTTGAAATTTCTGTTAGATACTATACCATATTGATAGAGATATTGCAAGAGGAATTTTCTGTTTTTCATAATTTCTTCATATTTTATTCGACCGGTTTCGTCAGCTCTGTCTAAGGTCGGCCTTTTAAAGGTGGGACGTACGAAGTTTTCTGTATCCTTTGCCCGTTCTTTGTCTATTTTTCCTCTCGCCAGGAAAAGAAGTTCTATGGTATAATTTCTCATATTCAATCGGTGCGCCGTTTTTTGGCGGGGAGGTATCTATGGCGAGACGTTCCAAACGGCGCGGCAGGCGAAGGTTTTTGACGCTGCTGGTGCTGGCGGCGCTTGCTGCCGGGTTCCTTTATTGGAGCAACACGTCCCTCCAGACGGCTGAGTTCTCCCTGGTCCTTCCGGAACTGCCCCAAGGCTTTGACGGGTGCCGGATCGCAGTACTGGGGGATTTGCACTCCACATTTTTCGGCGAGCAGAACGAGAAACTCATGGACGCCGTTCGGATTCAGAGGCCGGAGTATATTTTCCTGGTGGGGGACCTGTTGGATGCGTTCCGGGATATTCCGGAGGGTTATGCCGCCAAAACAGCGGCAAGTCTTTCCGCAATCGCTCCCACCTATTATGTTACCGGCAACCACGAGTGGGCTGTGGGGGATGTGCCGGAATTGAAAAAAAACCTGGAGAACCAGGGCGTCACGGTGCTGTCCAATCAGTTTGTGATTTTGGAGCGGGGCGGGGACGCCGTGGTGCTGGCGGGGATTGACGACCCCAACGGCTACGCCGATCAAAAGCGGCCGGAAACAGTGGCGGAGGAGATCCGGGCCGCCTATGGAGATTCCTTCTGGATGCTGCTGGCCCACCGGAACGACCACTTCCCGGAACAATACAGCCTGTTGGGGGCGGACCTGGTGATCTCCGGCCACGGGCATGGCGGGCTGGTCCGCCTGCCCTTTACCGACGGGCTGGTGTCCACGGACAGGACGTTGTTCCCCTCCTACACGGCGGGGCTGTACGAGAAAAATGGCTCGACGCTGTTCGTCACCCGGGGCTTAGGGAATTCCGGACCCACGTTCCGGCTGTTCAACCGGCCGGAGGTGGCGGTGCTAGTCCTCAAAAAAGGGTAAGGGTTCTTTCCGCGGGGCGTCGTGGAGCTGATAACCCGCGCGGAGGCCGTAATAAAAGGAGTAGAGGTTTCGGGCAACCGCCGGAGTCCCGGCCAAGTAGGGCGGCCAGTCCTTTTCATCCGGGATCATGACGATGGTATCATAGAGGTCTTCAACAATTTGGGGGATTTCGTGCATGTAGTCAGTCTCCGATCATACGACTTTCTGTGTTGTTTATTGCAGCACAACTACTTGTATTATATCAAGGGGGAACCATGGAGTTTTTCGAAAAAATCAGGATGCTCCGAAAGGAAGTGCAGTTATCGCAGCCGACTGTTGCGGCGGAAATTGGCATATCCATGAGAGGATACCAGGATATGGAGCTTGGCACGCTGCCGCGGTATGAGAAATTGCTGCGAATTGCGGATTATTACGACGTTTCTGTAGACTGGCTGATGGGGCGGACCGAAAACCGCAATGCCCATAAGCTTTAGGATGGAGTGAAATCTGCCTACTAAGCCGATACAAGAGCCAGGCCAGCGGCAGCGGAAAGAGAAGGGCGTCAAGCCGGCAAGCGCCAACCCCCGTTCCGCCGCGCCGCGGGCTGGGACGTGCCTGTTGTGCGCCAGGCCCCCGTCCCCGTAAACCCCCGTTTAAGTCTTTTACTCTTTTGGACCGTGCACGGCCCATTTTCTCTTTTTCTGCGTTCAGAAAAAGAGAAAATGGGGGTGCAATGGACCAGCCATTATCATGGCTGCATCCCCCCGCCCGCAAGGGCAAGACTCCGCCCCTTCTCGGGGGCGCCCCCAGGAGCCGAATATGCAGGAATTTTCCGCCGGAAAATTTGATATCGCCGTTGTCGGCGCGGGACACGCCGGCATCGAGGCCGCTCTGGCCGCCGCCAGGCTGGGAATGGAAACCATCGTATTCACCATCAACCTGGACGCCGTGGGCAACATGCCCTGCAACCCCGCCATCGGCGGGACCGGTAAGGGCCACCTGGTCCGGGAGCTGGACGCCCTGGGCGGGGAAATGGCCCGGGCCGCCGATGAGTGCTGCATCCAGTACCGCCTCCTAAACCGGGGGAAAGGCCCCGCCGTGTGGTCCCTCCGCGCCCAGGCCGACCGGCGCAGGTACCAGGGCCGGATGAAGGCCGCCCTGGAGCGGCAGGAGCACCTGACCGTCCGCCAGGGCGAGGTGGTGGAACTCCGGACCGAAAACGGCGCGGTCTCCGCCGTGGTGCTTGCCACCGGAGCCGTGTTCTCCGTCCGGGCCGTCATCCTGGCCACGGGGACCTACCTCGCCGGGCGGACCATCGTGGGCGAGTGGACGGAGGACTCCGGCCCTGACGGCATGCACGCCGCCGGGAGGCTTACGGAGTCTTTGCAGAAGCTGGGGCTGCCCCTGCGTCGCTTCAAGACCGGAACGCCCCCCAGAGTCAACGCCCGGACGGTGGACTTCGATGAAATGGAGGTCCAGGCTGGGGACGAGCTGCCGGTGCCGTTTTCCTACTCGACGAAGGCAGTTCCCGAGAACCGGGCCGTCTGCTGGCTCACCTGGACCACTGAGGAGACGAAGCGCATTGTCCAGGAGAACCTGGACCGGGCGCCGATGTACTCGGGCCTGATTGAGGGCGTGGGTCCCCGGTACTGCCCGTCCTTCGAGACGAAAATTGTCCGTTTTCCCGATAAGCTCTGCCACCAGCTCTTCGTGGAACCCATGGGACTGGATACGGAAGAGGTCTACATCCAGGGCTTCTCCTCCTCCATGCCAGAGGAGGTGCAGGTCCGGATGCTCCACAGCGTGCCGGGCCTGCGCCGGGCCGTCATGACCCGGCCCGCCTACGCCATCGAATATGATTGTATCGACCCCCTGGCCCTCAAGCCCACGCTGGAGGTCCGGGCTGTCCCCGGACTTTACGGCGCGGGGCAGTTCAACGGCTCCTCCGGCTACGAGGAGGCGGCGGTCCAGGGCTTCGCCGCCGGGGTCAACGCCGCGCGGAAGCTCCGGGGGGAGGGGGACTTCATCCTCTCCCGGGCGGAGAGCTATATCGGAACCCTGATCGACGACCTGGTAACCAAGGGCACCAATGAGCCATACCGGATCATGACCTCCCGGAGCGAGTACCGCCTCTTGCTGCGCCAGGACAATGCCGACCGGCGGCTGACCCGGCGGGGCTATGAAATCGGCCTGGTGCCGGAGGAGCGGCTCCGGGCCGTGGAGGAGAAATACGCCGCCGTGGAGCGGGAGATCAAGCGCCTGGCCCATACCGGGGCCTCCCCGTCGAAGGCCCTGGCGGAGTTTTTGGCCTCCAAGGACACGGCGGACGCGCCGGGAGGATGCCCGCTGGACGCGCTGCTGCGAAGGCCCCGGATTCACTATGACGAGCTGGCCCCTTTCGATCCCGGACGGCCCGACCTGCCGGTGGAGGTGCGGGAGCAGGTGGAAATCTCCGTCAAGTACGAGGGCTATATCCGCCGCCAGGAAAAGCAGGTGGAGGAGTTTCACAAAATGGCGTCCCGCCGCCTGCCGCCGGATGCCGACTACGGCGGCATCCAGGGACTGCGGCTGGAGGCCCGGGAAAAGCTGGCCGCCCTGCGGCCTCTGGACCTGGGACAGGCATCCCGCATCTCCGGGGTGTCTCCGGCGGATGTGGCGGCGCTGATGATCTATCTGGAAACCCGTTCCTCTATAGAAAAAGAACGGTAAGCGAACCCGTTTCCCGCCGGGAGCCGCGTTTGGACCGTTTTCATTTTGTCTATACTAAAAAGAAAGGAAGCGCCGCCCTATGCTCATCGACATGACACACACCATCACGCCGGAGATCCCCGTTTATCCCGATACGCCCGCCCCTGTGCTCACCCCCGCCTGTACGCTGACCAGAAATGGCTTCCGGGAGACCGCCTTGTCCTTTTCCTCCCACACGGGAACGCACATGGACGCCCCGGCCCACCTGCTTCCGGATGGGCGGACCCTGGACCAGATGCCCATGTCCCAGTTCTCGGGACGGGCCACGGTGCTGGATGTGTCCGGACAAGGTTCGGTAATCACTGAGGCGTTTTTGCAGTCCAACTACGACGCGATCCACTGCGCGGACTTCATTCTCTTCTACACCGGCTGGGAGGAGCGCTGGGGGAGCGAGAGCTTTCTGGAGGACACCTTCCCCGTTCCGGATGAGGCGGCGGCCAAATACCTGATCTCCCGGGGGCTGAAGGGCGTTGGAACCGACGCCATCAGCATCGACCGCATTGGCGGGTCGCTTCCTGTGCACAAAATACTGTTGAAGGACAGCGTGCTGATTTTGGAAAACCTGTGCCTGAAAAAGGTGCGGGGGAGGAAGGACTTTCTCTTCTTCGCCCTGCCGATGAAGTTTCAGGATACCGACGGCGCGCCGATCCGGGCCTTTGCGGAGCTGCGGGAGAGCTATGAGGCCGAGAGGAGAAGACGGTGAGAAAATTTATCGCAATCCTTGTGTGCAAGCTGGGCCGGGCCGTGGGGAAGCTCATCGGCAAGGGCAGCTCCATGCCCGGCCAGGCCGCCTTGAAAATCTGTCCGGATATTTTGCAGCGGGTGAAGCTGCCAAAGCATATCATCGCCGTCACCGGATCCAACGGCAAAACCTCTACTGTGGAGATGATTGCCGCCATACTCCGGGCCGGCGGGATGAGCGTGGTTTATAACGAGGAGGGGTCCAATCAGATTGAGGGTGTCGCCACCCTGGTGCTGACCCACGCCACGCTGGGCGGGGAGGTCCGGGCCGACGTGCTGCTGATTGAGTCCGACGAGCGCTACGCCGCCCGCACCTTCCAGTTTTTCCACCCCACGGAGTTTGTGATTACGAACCTCTACCGGGACCAGCTCACCCGGAATGGGCACCCGGAGTGGGTCTACGACGCCATCCTCCCAGCCATTCACCCGGAGACGAAGCTGATTTTAAACGCCGACGATCCCCTCTCCGGCTGCTTCGCCCGGGGGCGGGAGAAGGTGAAGTGGTTTGGGCTGGACCGGTGCTCCGTCTCCATGGACAGCCCCGACGGGGTCTATCACGACGGGGCTTACTGTCCCGTGTGCCGGGCGCCTATGGAGTATGACTATGTTCATTACAACCATATCGGCGCCTACCGCTGTACAAAATGCGGCCACCGCAAGCCCAGGACGGACTACACCGTGACGGCGGTGGACCTGGACGCGTCCACACTGACCATCGACGGCGAGGTCACCGTGAAGCTGGCCTTCCGCAGCATTTATAATATTTATAACATTCTGGCGGCCTACGCCGCCTGCCGGGAGTGCGGCGTGCCCGGCGAGGCCGCCGCCGGCGTGCTGAGCGGCTACCTGCTCAAAAACGGGCGGATGCAGACCTTTCGCCTGGGCGCGCACCACGGCACCCTGCTGACCAGCAAGCACGAGAACTCCATCGCCTACGACACGAACCTGCGCTATATCGCCGGGACGGAGAAGGACTGCGTGGTGCTGGTTATCGTAGACGCGGTGAGCCGGAAGTATTTTACCAGCGAGACCAGCTGGCTTTGGGATATCGATTTTGACCGCCTCAACGTTCCCCATGTGAAGCGGGTGGTGCTGGCGGGCCGGTATTGCAATGATTTGGCGGAGCGGTTTTCCTTTACGGAGCTTGACAACTGGTCCGCGGAGCCGGATATTGCTGCCGCGGCGTCGGAGCTGAAGGCCAACGGCGATGAGGAGCTGTTCGTGGTCACCTGCTTCTCCGACCGGGACAAGATTCTCAGCCGCGTGGAAAAGGAGGCGTAAGGCATGGAGATGCGGATCATCCATTTCTATCCGGATCTGATGAACCTGTACGGAAGCCGGGCCAACGTGCTGGCGCTGGAACGCTACCTGAAGGGTCTGGGCTGCGCCGTTACGGTGGAGGCGGTGGCGCCCGGCGGCGAGGCTGATCTTGGCCGGGGGGATTTCTTCTACATGGGCGCGGGGACGGAGCGGGCGGCCAGGGCGGCGATGGAGGACTTCGCCCGCTTCGGCAGCGGTCTCAAGGCTGCCGCCCAGGATGGAGCCACAATGCTCTTCGCCGGGACGGCGATGGAACTTTTGGGAAAGACCGTCACCGAGGCCGACGGCAGCGCCTATGATGGCGTTGGGCTGGCCTCCTTCACCGCAAAGCACGGCAAACGCCGGATTGTGGAGGACGTCTATGGACGGACCAGCCTCTACCCCGAGGCGGTGGTGGGGTTTATCAACAAGTGCGGGGTGGTTTCGGGCGTGGAGACGCCGCTGCTGAGCGAGGTGGATTTGGGCTTTGGCAATGAGCGGGAGCGGGGACCGGAGGGGTTTCACTGGAAGAATGTGTTTGCCTCCCAGCTCACCGGGCCGCTGCTGGTGAAGAACCCCAAGCTGCTGGAGACGGTCGCCGCCGCCATCTACGCCCGCCGCGGCGAGACCCTCCCGGTGGAGCGGCCGGAGGATCCCTGGGCGGAAAAAGCTTACACCGTCACGGAGGAGCAGCTTCGGCTGCGGGCGCAGGGAAGCCATGCATTCGTATAAAAAAGCCGCCGTATCACGAAAATCCGTGATACGGCGGTTCTTTTATGCGCGGTGGGGACGCTCAGCCCGCCTCCAGCTCCGCCATGCCCCGCTTAAATTGCACAGCGAACATGGAGGCCGTGGCGGTGACTGCCAGGAGATCTGCCACAGGCTCTGCCAGGAAGACGGCAAACGCCTTGTCGGCAAAGAAGTTCGGCAGAATGTAGATCAGAGGAATCAGCAGAATGATTTTTCGGAGTACGGCCAGGAACAGCGATGTTTTGGCATTCCCCAGGGCCACGAAGGTCTGTTGGCAGGCAATCTGGATGCCGAAAAGGCCGGTGGTGCCCATGTAGATGCGCAGTGCCCAGGCGGAGTAATCCACCAGCGCCGGGTTGTTGTTGAAAATCAGAACAAACATGCGGGGAAACAGCTGCACCAGCGCCCAGAGCACCGCGGAATAAATCACGCAGGCCCGCAGCAGGCAGCGAAAGGCGTCCCGGACCCGCTGAGCATTTCGGGCGCCGAAGTTATAGCTGACGATGGGTTGAGCGCCTTGGCTCAGGCCCTGGAGGGGCATCATGGCAAACTGCATCATGCTGGTCAGCACGGTCATGGCTCCCACGGCTACGTCTCCTCCGTATTTTAGCAGGGAGGAGTTGAAGCACACGGCAATCAGGCTCTCCGTGGACTGCATGATAAAGGGGGACAGGCCCAGAGCCAGGCTGGGCAGGAAGACCTCGGGCCGGAGCCGCAGGTCCGCCGCCCGGAGCCGCCACTTTGTCTGCGGCCCGGTGAGGAAGCGAAGTACCCATGCGGCGGACACCGCCTGGGAGAGGATGGTGGCCAGCGCCGCGCCCCGGACTCCCATGCCAAGGCCGAAGATGAAGATTGGGTCCAGCGCCGTGTTCAGCCCTGCGCCGATGAGAACGGTTTTCATGCTGACGGTGGTAAAGCCCTGGGCGGTAATGTAGGCATTCATGCCAAGGGTGACTTGGACGAACAGCGTTCCCAGGGAGTAGATGCGCATGTAGTCCATGGCATAACCGATGGTGTTTTCACTGGCGCCGAAGGTCAGCAGCAGCGGCTCGGCTAAGCTTTGAAACAGCAGCGTCAGCACGGCGGAGGTGATGAGCAGGAGGGTGAAGCTGTTCCCCATGACCCGCTGAGAACCCTCCAGGTCCCCGCGGCCCTCCTGAATCGAGGCCCTGGGTGCGCCGCCCATGCCCACCAGCGCTGCAAAGGCCGAGATAATCATGATCACCGGCAGGCATACCCCGACGCCGGTGAGGGCCAGAGAACCCACGGTGTCCACAGGCTGCATATGACCGATGTAGACCCGGTCCACCAGGTTGTAGAGCATGTTTACCACCTGGGAGGTGATGGTGGGCAGAGCCAGGGAAGCCAGCAGTTTTCCCACCGGGCCGCTGCCCAAATCTACGCTTTTCCGATTCATTGCACACGCTCCTTCATAAAGCCTCCGTCTCCGTCAGCACCCGCTCCAGCAGGCCCAGAAAGACGGCCCGTTCCTGCTCCGACAGCCCCGCCAGCATACGCCGCCCGCAGGCGGCCTGGATAGCCTGAGCCTCCCGGGCCAGGGGGATCCCCTCTTCGGTGATGGCAAGGTGGATGATTCGCCGGTCCACCCCGTCGGCCTGGCGGCGGAGGATTCCCAGGCCCGTCAGTACCTCCACTGCTTGGGAGACCTGAGACTTCGCTAGGCCCCGCAGCTCCGTCACCTCCCGGGCGGTGTCCTGCCCGGGGTGGTTTGCCAGGAAGAGGAGGACGTGGATCTCCCGCATGGACAACCCGGTTCGCTCCAGCAAGGGGAGGAACTGCCGGTCGTAATATTTCTCAAATTTTCGGGGCAGACGGGTCAGCTGGGCAATGGAAATCATGGCCCGCCTCCTTTGTTCCTTTTCAAACAGTTCTTTTAAAAACTATTGGAGTATAGCACAGCCTTTCACTCTTGTCAAGGGGTACGGTCCGGCGGCATGCTTTTCTCGGAAAGAGGAAAAAATTTGGTGGGCAGCAGGGTGAAGATTGACAAAATAACGCTCTGGTGCTATACTCAATCATAAATTTAAATGGAAATTCACATTGAAGCGGCTTTATATAAGGAGGTACATCTATGAAGCTATCTGGATACAGCCACATCTATAGCGGGCTTGGCCAGCAGGCGTTTCCCATGCCCGGGCAAAACAGGGGACGGTCCTTTTTGGATGAGGTGATCAGCGCCACCATGACCTCCTCCCTGGAAAAGGTCAAAAAGACCAAGGAGCAGGAGGCGGAGGATGCCCAGCTGCGGGCGCTGTATGCCTATCTTTCCGCTGCGTCGCAGAGCGTGCTGGAGAGGGTGCGGGATGGAAAGGGCGGCGTCCGCAAGGATGAGTGGCTCACCCTCTGCCGGGAGCTGAAGGACGCCGGCGCAATCAGCCAAAGCGAGTTTGACTACACCCGGGGGGATCTCCATATGATCCCCCTCGGGTATTACGATGACCTGGGAAACTTTATCCAATATGACACCCCACCGATGCTGAAGGATCAGCTACTTCACATGCAGGAACAGGCTCAGGGTTCCACGGGGGCCTGGCTGGCCAGCGGAGGCTGGACGGGAGACCCGCTGGAGTATTTGGATTTATGGGCGTCTGAGCTGGAGGACTGGCAGAAGGACCTGGCCCGGCAGCGGGCGGCGGACGGCTCTCCCAAATTCAGCGATTTCTCGCCGATTACCAGCCAGATCGATGCCTGCCGGAAGGTGGCGGACCTGGTGGAGGGACTGAGTGGGCTTAGTGGCCGGCGCGGCTGAAAGGTTTCTTGTGGATTTTTCCGCAAAAGCTTTGCCTGGCAGCGTTTCTGGCCGCAGGGCAGGCTGCCGGTTGAAAAGGAACGACAGGTCGGCTGTATGAGCGATAACATGCGCAAGGGAGGACGCCGTCCAGCGTCCTCCCTTGCGCATGTGCTTAAAGACCCAATGCCCTCACTTCCTCCGCCGGAACACCGCCCGGAAGACGGACGAGGCCAGCATAGCCCCCACTGCTAGGGCCGCAGCCATGCCGAAGGTGTGCAGCAGGGAGCTGAGGAACTGGTTTGTTTCTCCGGCTACGCAGTGGCGCATTGCGTAATAGATTCCCCCGCCGGGGACCAGGGGCAGCAGGGCTACCAGTACGTACCCCGTCACCGGGCAGAGCCGGACCCGGCTCATGATCTCGGAAAAGAATCCGATGGCGGCAGCGGCCAGAAAGGCGGCAAAGATGCTGCTCCCTGCCAGCAGGTAGACCAGCCAGCCCAGAGCGCCTCCTGCCCCGGCGATGAGCTTCCCGGCGCCGTGTATGTTGAACATAAAAGTAAACCCCACGCAGGCCAAAAAGGCGCAGAGGCAGGGTGCCACATATCCGAAGAAAAGATTCTCCATGCCGCCCTCCCCTTAAAAAAAGCTGCCGGCGGCCTGGCCCGCCGCCGCCCCCAAGGCAATGGCGGAGGCCGTCAGGATTGCGTCCGCCGTGCGGCTCAGGCCGGAGAAGGTGTCCCCGGCCATGATCTCCCGCATAGCGTTGGTCAGGGCCATGCCGGGTACCAGCACCATCAGCGCCGAGATGGTTACCACGTCCACGTTCCGCCCCACGCCCGCCGCTGCCAGCAGCATGGCCAGCAGAGCAGCCAGGGCGCTGCACAGCGCCGTGCGGAAAAAGCTGTTTGCTCCGATGAACCTCCTGCCATAGATCAGGCAGAACCCCACCGCCAGACCGCAGAGAAAGGAGGCGGCGGTGTCCCGCAGCCCGCCGCCGAACAGCGGCGCAAAAAAGGCCGGGGCCAGGCCGTAGCCCAACAGCACCCAGTGGGGCGAATGCCTTGGGATAGCCTCCGGCAGGGCGAAGATCAGGGCCTGGGCCTCATCCAGCGGCGGCGTCTCCGTGCAGAGGCGGCGGCACAGGCTGTTGCAGCGCTCCAGCAGCTCAATGTCCGTCCCATGGGCCGGGACCCGGCGCATCCGGGTGATGGGATGTCCATCCGGCGTGGATACGCTGACAATGATGCAGTTGGGAATGGCGAAGACCTCCGGAGAGGGCAGGCCGTAGGCGTGGAGCAGACGCCGGACGGACTCCTCCACCCGGTAGATCTCCGCTCCGCTGTACATCAGCTGATAGCCCAGCTCCGCCGCCATGTTTAGGAGCTTTTCATAGTCCATGGTTCAGTCCAGTATCTCCTGGAAATCCTCGCAGAAATTGGGCCGGTGAATATCCAGCGTCATGGGGAGCTTCCCCTCGATAAAGCGTTGGTACAGGCCCTCCATACCGTATTTCAGCTTGTACTCGATTTCCTCCTTGTAGGCGGGAACGACCATGTAGAAGCTGATTTCCTTTCCCTTCTCCGTGGTTAGGGGCGGCACCAGGGTCGGCTGGGCCAGCACCGCGCCGCCAAAGCTCACGCCGTCGCAGACGGGGGCGTACTCCGGTCCGTTGGGAATGCTGTGCCCCCAGCCTAGCCAGGTCTTGTACTCATGGGGAAACCGGGCCAGGAATTTCAGCATCTGGACGGGCCAGAAGCATTCATGGGGCAAATCCTTGGGGCTGGTTCCCTCCTCGCCCAGGTTCCAGTCCCCGGGAAGAATCATATACAGCTCCGCGTATTTAAGGTCCTCCCGGTCCGAGATCTCCTCCGGCAGGCTCATGGGCAAATCGCTCATGCCGGTGGTGTAGAGGATGGTTCCGTCCTCCGCCCGGGGACCCCGGAGGACATGCACGTCAATATGGACCAGGTCGCTGAGGATTTCATGGTAGACGAAGCCTTCCCCGCCTGGGAAAATCGCCTCCATATGCTTTTCGATGGCCTCCATGGAGACGCATGTGTCGTCCGGAGGGCGAAAGCCCCGGTCCTCCAAGGGCTGGTAACGGTAGATGGCGGACCCGCCGGGGGAGTATTCCTCCGTCTGGGGGGCCGTGCCCGTCTTGCGTCCGGGAGGCGGGGCTTCCGCCTTCTTTTTGAATCTGTCCAAAAATCCCATCATTGAAACCTCCTTGTGGCGTATGCGGAAATTTACCTCTATCCTACTCCATTTTTCCTCCGCTGGCAATTGTTTTTTCTCTGGAAATCCGCTACAATGGAGACGGTTATGAATCCGGCTTTTCCGGACCTTGGATTCTATCTGTTATTTCGAGAGAGGTGCTATTATGAGATTGGTATCCTGGAATGTCAACGGCCTCCGGGCCTGCCTGAAAAAGGGCTTTTTGGACTTCTGTGCCTTCGCGGACGCGGACGTCATTTGCTTGCAGGAGACAAAAATGCGCCCGGAGCAGGCGGAGTTCGACCTCCCGGGCTACCAGCGCTTTTGGAACAGCGCGGACAAGGCGGGTTACTCCGGCACCGCCGTCTTCACCCGGCGGGAGCCGCTGAATGTCACCTACGACTTCGGCATCGACGAGCACCGCCACGAGGGCCGGATCATTACGGCGGAGTTTGAGGACTTCTACCTGGTCTGCTGTTACACACCTAATTCCAAGGACCAGCTTCTGCGCCTGGATTACCGCTGCGCCTGGGAGGACGACCTGCGGGAGTACCTCTGCGGTCTGGACGCGGTTAAGCCGGTGGTTTACTGCGGGGACCTGAACGTGGCCCACCAGGAGATCGATCTGAAGAACCCCGGCCCCAACCGCCGGAACCCCGGCTTCACCGACGAGGAGCGGGGAAAAATGACCCAGCTTTTGGATGCGGGTTTTGTGGACACCTTCCGGGCGCTGTATCCGGACAAGACCGGGGCCTACTCTTGGTGGAGCTACCGGGGCCGGGCCAGGGAGAACAACACAGGGTGGAGAATCGACTATTTCATTGTCTCCCAGCGCCTCCGGCCCCGGATCAAAAACGCCGACATCTGGAGCGAGATCCGGGGCAGCGACCACTGCCCGGTGGTGCTGGAGTTATCTGAGGAGGGGTGAGGCGATGTTTCGCTATGTGCACACAAACATCATTGCGCGAGACCCTGAAAAGCTCATCCGTTTCTACAAGACAGTTTTCCGCTGCGAGAGCATCGGGGAGACGCGGGATCTCCGGGGAGAGTGGCTGGACCGGCTGACGGGGCTGGAGAATGCCCACATCGTGGGAGAGCATCTTCGCTTGCCTGGGTATGAGGGGGACCATCCCACCTTGGAGATTTTCTCTTATGACGCCGGACTTCCCTCCGCCCCCGCCATCAACCGTCAGGGACTGGCCCATCTGGCCTTTGAAGTGGAGGACGTGGAGGATACGCTGGCGCTGCTCCTCCAAAACGGCGGCAGCCAGCTGGGGGAGCTGGTCCGGACTGAGTACGAGGACGGGCGTAAGGCGGTCTTCGCCTATGCGGCGGACTGCGAGGGGAACCTTGTGGAGCTGCAAAGCTGGTATTGAGGGCCACGCCGGAAAACCGGCCTTGCAGGCTGCGGCCTGCTAAGGAGCTGAGCGGCGGCTGTTTATAGACAAGCGGGACCTGGGGACAGCAAGCTGTCTCCAGGTCCTGCTTTTGGTGAGGTGAGGTTTCCGGTGCGGGCTTATGCGCCGGAAGCGGCCGTTTGTCCATGGGAAAATGCCTGATAGGTTTCCAGCAGCTCACGCGCAAAGGCATATGTTTCGGGGCCAAACTTCGGGTAGGAACCGGAATTCGAGGCCGATGCCAGGAAGCCTTGGAGTTCACGGATAAAGTCTCGTTTTTCTGAGATATCCCTGCAGTCTATGCCGCGCATCCCGCAGGGCAGTATATTCCCGGCCTGATTGGGAAACTTCGTCTGGTATGTCCCGGTACGGCAGAGCCAGCGGTTCAACGCCGCCAGCTCCGCGTAGGAGGCGTTGGCGGGGTCGATGTCCCGAATATGGCAGGTGAAGTCAAACGCTCCGCTGCTTGCGGCGCCTGTGATGCGGACAATGGGGTCTTCATCTGTGGAGTCTTCCATAAACTCCGCTTCGTAGGTCTGTACATTCGCGCCGCCCACACCGCCGCTGCAAAGAATATTTTTCCCCATCCGCAAAGAGAATCCGGGTCCCTGGATGAAACGGTGGACAGGCGTTTCCCGTTCCGCCGTCAGCCTCCCGGCAAAGGCGGACGGGCCGGAGACCCTGTGCGTCCTGCAAAGGCGCGCAGTATAGTCCGGCGCCGTCAAATCGAACAGCACCCCCATGTTCATGAATGCCCTCCTTGCCCGGAGGCAGACAGGTCCGCCGACAGCAGGCTCTTGATAAGCCCGGACACCCGCCCGCAGGCCGCCGCCTGGTCATAGACCGGCGAGACGTCCTTGTATTTGGGCGATCCGTCGGGATTCAGCTCCCGGGACAGTTCCGCGCCCCATTTTTTCAGGGAAAAGGCCCACTGGTCCAGATAGTCCAGGGGGTTTCCCGGCCAGTGGTTGATACGATCCAGCGTATCCCGCATGTCCGCCGAGGTCGGGAAGGGGTTGTCCATATCCCCCAGGGGCACCAGATGGAACATCATGTCGGTTCCTTGGTAATCTGTGTCGCTGATGGCTCCCATGGCGTTCAGCTCGTGCATCAGGTCCATCCACTCCACCTTGGAAATGGCGTTGGGATTGGCCTTCAGCCGCTGCAAAGTGTTCCGTGCCCCATCCGTGAGCTTATCGGCGATCTCCTGATTTTTGCCGGATAAAAGGTCCGAGAAGTCCACCGATGGCCCGTCCGGGTTTACCCCTGCCGGCTTGTATTTCCCCCACTCCGAGGTGGGGATGCCTGTGTTGTTGACAATATAGTTTACTCCCGTATCCATGCCATGTCCTCTCTTTCAGCGGTTCATTTTAAATCCAGCCCCGGGCGATTGCCTCCGCCTGGGTGATGAAGTCCGGATGCTCTTCCTCACGAAAGTCCTTCGCCCAGGCGAGGATATCATCCAGGGTGTGAAAACCGGTCATGGGCGCTTTGTCAAATCCGTGCAGCCAGGCGGTGGTAGAATCCGGGTCTGCGTTAGTCATGCAAATCCCGCCCTCCCGATCGATTGCAATCATGCAGCTTCCTTCAGCGCAGCGCATGGCCTTCCAGCTGAGGATGCCTTGCTCCTGCATCGTTTCCAAGGCGTCGTAGATCTCGAAGGCGGACAGGTCTTTTCCGGCAAAGCGCTCCCGCAGGAACTCCAGATTTTCCTCTGTCCAGCCCTGGGAGTCTGGAGGAGTTTCCTCCGTCTGCCGGGCCTTCCAGGCACGGTAATCGTCCTTGAACTGCATGTACACGGAGGACAGGCTTTGGCCCGGCGGCAGCTCCCGCATCTTTTGCCGCTGGCGGTCTACATCCAGATACTCTGCGAAAGCCGATTTCTGTCCGGATCCCTGTGCTGCCCGCGCTCTCCCCGTCCCGGAGTACGGGGAAACGTGAGAAAAAAGACTACTTGGAATGTCCATGTGTGCATTCTCCTCCTGTCGGTTGAAATTGCTTATAAGCGAAGTACAGAGCCGCTCTAGGGAAAGAATACCATTGAAAAACGTTGTTGTCAAGCTTTCTCTCTAAGAAAGAAAAATTAGAATATAAACTTTTTCATGCTATATTGACGGGAAGACAGTGGATGTTGTATCATTTTTATAGCGCTTTGCGGTGGGTTGAGAGGAAAAGAACCCTCCGGCTTTTTCAGTCCGGCGATAGGCAGCAGTGCCGTGGGCCGCATTGACGGCTGAACGTGTTTGATTTAAAAGGAATGCAGCTCGCTTTTCGGCCTCATGGACGGCCGAAGTATTTACGCTGGCGGAAGGGGGGCGTTATGCCTGTATTGAAAAATGACCCAGGGAAGGGTATGGAGGACAACCTGAAACGGGCGGTTACGGAGATGCTGGTCTTAACTCTGCTGAGCAGGGAGGACATGCATGCCGCGCAGATTACACGATGCATTGAGCAGGAATCTGGGAATACGCTGAGTCTGGCGTCTCCCTACATGCTATTTTACCGGCTGATCGAAAATGGCTATATTCTTGAGGCATATAAAAAAAACGCGCCGGATGGGAGACGGAGGCAATACTATCAAATTACCGTGAGTGGGATACGCTATTTGGCGGATTTGCTGTCCCTTTACCATCGGATCACAAATGGCGTGGCAATGATCCTGGGAGAGATAGATGAACAGCAGGAGAGAAAAGAGGCCCCTTGATTTCCTGTGTATCGGCTGCGCAGCTTGCTCTGGAAGCCGGCTGGATTCATCCTCAAACCGCCTGGAAATTTCGGGGGGAAAATTTGGGAAAAATTTGGCCTGTCTGGGAATGTTTTCCGCTGGCGGACCTCATCGGACCTATGCGATATGGACTGGAGAGACGGCAAAAGGTTGAGCCGCAAGGCGGATGTGGTTTTCTCGTACACGCAGATGTCCTCCATTTAAAGACAGTTCGTCAAAATGTTGTTTTTATCGTGTAGACATTCGGCGGATTTGTGCATTGCTTTTTCCAGCGCTATCAGCTATAGTTGTATTTGAAAGGAGGACACATCAGACAACGCCTGTCTCCAAAATGAAAAAAGGCCAGCATCCATGCCAAAAGGCGGGTGTTTCAGGGCACTCTTTTTTTGCAGAGTGACGGCTTTTTTCCAAGCGTGTCCATCGTATTTTTTCCAGGCAGACGGCTTATAAAAATTGAATTAAGGAGGGATTTTTACGCTTACTTTGCAGATGATCCGGGAGGCGCAGGACGCCTTGAAGGGCATCGCTCAGCGGACCCCGCTGGAGGCTGCGCCGAGGATTGGGAAAAATCTGTACATCAAGGCGGAGAACCTGCAATTGACCGGGGCATTCAAGCTTCGGGGTGCTTACAACAAAATCCGGTCTCTCTCCCCTGAGGAGGCTGAAAAAGGCGTGATTGCCTGTTCCGCCGGAAACCACGCCCAGGGCATCGCCCTGTCTGCCACGAAGCTGGGTATCAAGTCTATCATTTGCATGCCTGCCGGCGCGCCGATCAGCAAGGTAGAGGCTACCAAGGGCTATGGCGCGGAAGTGGTCCTGGTCCCCGGCGTGTACGACGACGCCGCCAGGGAGGCTGCCCGGCTTGCCAAGGAGCATGGCTACACCTTCGCCCATCCCTTCAATGACCCCTATGTCATCGCCGGCCAGGGCACCATTGGTTTGGAGATTCTGGAGCAGCAGCCGGATGTGGAGCAGGTAGTGGTTCCTATTGGCGGCGGCGGTCTGATCAGCGGCATTGCGTTTGCTATTAAAAGCCTGAAGCCCGAGTGCCGTGTCATTGGTGTCCAGGCCGCCTCTGTGGCCTCCATGTTCGAGTCCCGGAAGGCTGGCCAGGTCACTACTGTGGCCGACGGCGACACCATCGCCGACGGCATTCACGTCCTTACTCCCGGCGAGCTGACATTTGAGCTTTGCCAGAAGTATGTAGACGAGATTGTCACCGTCTCCGAGGGCGAGATCTGCGCTGCTATGCTGGCGCTGATGGAGGGACAAAAGACCGTGGCCGAAGGCGCGGGCGCCACGACGGTTGCCGCCTGCATGTTCGGCAAGGTGGATACCTCTTCCAAGAAGACCGCCTGTGTGGTCTCCGGCGGCAACGTGGATGTGACCACGCTGTCCCGCGTTATCAACAAGGGCCTGGTCAAGTCCGGCCGCCTGGCGGACATCTCTGCCAAGGTCGTGGATAAGCCCGGCAGTCTGATTCAGCTGCTGGAGGTGGTCTCGAAGACCGGCGCCAACATCGTCAGTGTCAGCCACTCCCGGGATGATGAGCAGGCCGACGTGGGTACCTGCATTGTCTCCTTGGTTCTGGAGACCAGGGATATCGAGCACGTGCAGCAGATCAAGCAAGCCCTGCGGGATAAGGGTTATACCTTCGTGAACTAAAGAGAAGCCCGGAGCGCTCCGGAATCCCTGCGATTGTTGAATTTGGCTATAATTTGTGTAAAGGAGAGGCTCTCTGAAACAGACAGAGAGTGGAGGAAATTATGACTAAAAAGAAGTTGGGCCTGCTGCCCAAAATTGTGATTGCCATCGTTCTCGGTATCGTGATCGGCGCCATCTCGAAGAGCATGGATCTGCCGGTCATCGTCCGCATCGGTGCTACATACAACAGCATTTTCGGCAACTTCCTGAACTTCTGCATCCCCCTGATTATCATCGGCTTCGTGGCCCCCGGCATCGCCGACCTGGGTGAGGGCGCGGGTAAGACCCTGGGTCTCACCGCCGGCATCGCCTACATTTCCACTCTGATCGCCGGCACCTTTGCCTTCTGCGTGGACCGGGCTTTGTTCCCCGCCTTCCTGAAGGTTGGCTCCATCGTGATGGACAACGCCCAGAACGCGGAGGATACCATGCTTCCCGGCCTGTTCACTGTGGAAATGCCCCCGCTGATGGGCGTTATGACCGCTCTGCTGATCTCCTTCATCATCGGCCTGGGCATCGCCATCACCCGCAATAAGCCTCTGAAGGACATCTTCTTCGGCTTCCAGGAGATCGTAGAGAAGCTGGTGGCCAACATCCTGATCCCCCTGCTGCCTTTCCATATCTACGGTATCTTTGCCAACATGACCTATGCCGGCACCGTGGTGGAGATCATGACCGTTTTCGCCAAGGTCTTCCTCATCATTATCATCATGCACATCCTCATCATTGTGTTCCAGTATGTCATCGCCGGCACGGCCTCGAAGAAGAATCCCTTTAACATGATCCGCAACATGATTCCCGCTTACATGACCGCTATCGGCACCCAGTCCTCCGCCGCTACGATCCCCGTTACGGTGGACTGCACCAAGAAGAACGGCGTCAGCAAGAAGATGGCGGAGTTTGTGTGCCCCCTGTGCGCCACGATCCACCTCTCCGGCTCTACCATCACCCTGACCAGCTGCGCCATCGCCGTCATGATGCTCAATGGCTGGGATATCAGCATTGCCCAGATGTTACCCTTCATCATGATGCTGGGCGTGACCATGGTCGCGGCTCCCGGCGTCCCCGGCGGCGCGGTTATGGCGGCCCTGGGCATCCTGGAGTCTATGCTGGGCTTCAACGAGACCATGCTGACGCTGATGATTGCGTTGTACATCGCGCAGGATTCCTTCGGCACCGCCTGCAACGTCACCGGTGACGGCGCCATCGCCGTACTGATGGACGCCATTGACGGCGGCAATAAGCAGTAATTTCCCAAATGCGGGGCCTGCGGTGTTTCCCGCGGGTCCCGCCGGTCCCTCTCGGCTTTGGCCAAAGAGGGGAAAATCTTAGTAAAACCCGAAAGGAGAACGCACATGAAAGACATCGTAGAAATCCGGTGGCACGGCCGGGGCGGCCAGGGCGCGAAGACCGCGTCTTTGCTTCTGGCAGACGCGGCGTTCAACACCGGCAAGTATGTCCAGGGCTTCCCGGAGTACGGCCCGGAGCGGATGGGCGCGCCCATCACCGCGTACAACCGCATCAGCTCGGAGCGCTCCACCGTCCACTCCAACATCTATGAGCCGGACTACGTAGTGGTGGTGGATGAGACGCTGCTCTCCGCCGTGGACGTCACCGCAGGATTGAAGAAGGATGGCGCCATCGTCATCAACTCTGGCAAGTCTCCTGCCGAGCTTCGCCCCCTGCTCAAGGGCTACGAGGGCCGCGTCTGCACCATTGACGCGGGCAGGATCAGCGAGGAGGAGCTGGGCAAAAACTTCCCCAACACCCCCATGCTGGCGGCGATCGTGAAGGTCAGCGGCGTGGTGAACGCAGAGGAGTTCGTCAAGGATATGGAGGCGTCGTTCAAGCATAAATTCGCGACGAAGCCCCAGGTCATCGAGGGCAATATGCGCGCCCTGAAACGCTCTATGGAGGAGGTCAAGGAAGGATGAGCCATTTAGCGAAGGATATGACCCCTCAGGTCACATGGAAGGATATCACCCCCGGCTGCAACATCTATGAGGGCGGCACGTCCCAGGTAGTGGAGACCGGCGACTGGCGGACGATGAAGCCGGTGCTGGATGTGGACAAGTGCAAGCAGTGCCTGCTGTGCGCGCCGGTGTGCCCGGACATGTCCATTCCCGTGGGGAAGGACGGCAAGCGGGGAGATTTCAATTATTTCTTCTGCAAGGGCTGCGGCATTTGCGCCAATGTCTGCCCCTTCGGGGCCATCACCATGGTCAAGGACGAGAAGTAAGGAGGGGTGAGAAAAATGAGCATTCGAGAGAGACTGTCGGGCAACGAAGCGGTTGCCTACGCAATGAAGCAAATCAACCCCGACGTCATGGGTGCGTATCCCATCACGCCGAGCACGGAAATTCCGCAGTATTTCTCCTCCTACGTGGATAACGGCGAGGTAGACACGGAGTTCATCGCCGTGGAGAGCGAGCACAGCGCCATGTCTACCTGCATCGGCGCGGAGGCGGCGGGCTGCCGCGCCATCAGCGCGACGTCTTCCTGCGGCCTGATCTACATGGCGGAGATGCTGTACGTGGCGGCGTCGGACCGGCTGCCCATCACGCTGGCGGTATGCTGCCGTGCGCTGTCCGGCCCCATCAACATCAACAACGACCACTCTGACGCGATGAGCGTCCGGGACGCCGGCTGGCTGATGCTGTTTGCCGAGACGAACCAGGAGGCGTATGACAACTACCTCCAGGCCATGCGCATCGGCGAGGCCGTGGGCCTGCCCATTATGATCTGCCAGGATGGCTTCATCACCTCCCACGCCATTGAGAATATCGAGCTGGAGGAGACGGACAAGGTCCGTCAGTTCGTGGGTGAGTACAAGCCCAAGCATTACCTCCTGAACAAGGACGAACCCATGGCGGTGGGTGCCTTCGGCATGCCGACCCACTACATGGAGTGCAAGCGCCAGCAGGCCCAGGCCATGATCGACGCCAAAGACGTCATCAAGAAGGTGGCGGATGAGTTCGCCGCGTGGACCGGCCGTCAGTATGGCCTGATTGAGAAGTACGAGATGGACGACGCTGAGGAGGCTATTATCATCATCGGCTCCTCCGCCGGCACCGCCCGGGAGGCCATCAAGCAGCTCCGCGCCCAGGGCAAGAAGGTGGGCATGATCAAGATTCGCTCCTTCCGTCCTTTCCCTGCCGAGGAGATCGCGGACGCGCTGAAGAATGTGAAGGCCTTTGCCGCCATGGACAAGGACGACAGCTTCAACGCCCACTGCGGCCCCATTTATGCGGAGACCTGCGCGGGTCTGTACGCCAGCGGCATCATCGGCCCCAAGGGCATCAGCTACATCTACGGCCTGGGCGGCCGGGATGTGAAGGTCGAGAGCATCCAGCACGTGTTCGCGGACCTGGAAAAGATTGCCGAGACGGGCGACGTGGGCGAGACCTACCGTTACCTGGACGTCCGGGAATAAGGAGGGAGACAGTCACATGAGCTACAATCTGAAAGAAAACGTCATGAAGGAAGACCGCTTTACCGGCGGTCACAGAATGTGTGCAGGCTGCGGCTGCCCCATCGCGGTGCGGACGGTGCTGCGGGCGCTGGAGCCGGAGGACCACGCGGTGGTCTGCTCCGCCACCTGCTGCCTGGAGGTTTCCACCTTCATGTATCCCTATACGTCTTACAAGGACAGCTTCATCCACAATGCCTTTGAGAATGCCGCGGCGACCATCTCCGGTGTTGAGACGGCGTACAAGGCGATGAAAAAGCGGGGAAAGCTGGATGAGACGTGGAAGTTTATTGCCTTCGGCGGCGACGGCGGCACCTACGACATCGGCTTCCAGAGCCTCAGCGGCGCCATGGAGCGCGGACACGACATGGTGTACGTGTGCTACGACAACGAGGCGTACATGAACACCGGTATTCAGCGTTCCAGCTCCACGCCCCACTTCGCTGATACCACCACCACTCCGGTTGGCAAGGTGGTCCCCGGCAAGCCCCAGCAGAAGAAGAACCTGACGAAGATCATGGTGGCTCACGGCATCCCCTATGTGGCCCAGACCACCTTCATCGGGAACTTCAAGGACATCTCCGAGAAGGCCCACAAGGCCATCTACACCCCCGGCGCGGCGTTCATGAACGTGATGGCTCCCTGCCCCCGCGGCTGGCGTTATCCCAGCGAGAAGATGATGGAAATTACGAAGCTGGCCGTCGAGACCTGCGTGTGGCCCCTGTATGAGGTCATTGAGGGCAAGTACATCCTCAGCTACAAGCCGAAGAACAAGCTGCCCGTTGAGGAGTACCTGAAGGCCCAGGGCCGTTTCGCCCACATGTTCAAGCCCGGCAACGAGTGGATGATCGAAGAGGTCCAGAAAGAAGTCGACAAGAACTGGGAAGACCTCCTCAAGCTTTGCGAGCTGTAAGCTTCTGCTTACTTCTATACACTCTCCAAAACACCGGCAGGGTCCTGGATTGTTCCGGGACCCTGCCGGTGTTTTTTATGAGCCGCGGCGGGGTGGCACTCACTACGGGAAAAGGCAGGACGCCGGTGTGAGATATTTTCGGATCTGCTGTCCGGATGCTGTTTTGAGTTTCAGCCTTGCAAAAAAAGAGGTTGCGTCCCGGAAGCGGGACGTTTATAATGGGAACAATCATTAAAAAAGGGGGATACAGCGGTGGACAGTTGGAAAAGGAAGGAACCCGTTCGCTTGGGCATCGACATTGGCGGGACCAACGTAAAGCTTGGGCTGGTGGATGCGCAAGGACAGCTGGTGGCCTTCCGCTCCGTGCCGACCCCGGCAAAGGAGGGAGCCGCGGTGGTTGCGGCGGAAATTGGCTGCCAGGCCCAAAAGCTCCTGGAGGAGCAGGGGGCGGAGAACTGCCTGGGCGCGGGCCTGGGCGTGCCTGGAACGGTGGAGCGGGAGACGGGGATGGTCCTCTATTCCAACAACCTCCGGTGGGACGATGTTCCTCTGGCGGGGCTGCTGCGGTCTTATCTGCCGATGCCCATTGAAATTGCCAACGATGCGGACTGCGCTGTGCTGGGGGAAACTGTGGCAGGCGCGGGGGCGGGCTGCCGGAATGTGGTGATGCTGACCCTGGGCACCGGCGTGGGGGGCGGCGTGGTCCTGAATGGGGAGTTGCTGCGGGGCAGTGAACCGGGGCACGTGGTCATTGTGGAGGACGGTGAACGGTGCACCTGCGGCAGGCGGGGCTGCCTGGAGTGTTATGCCTCCGCTACGGCGTTGAAGCGAGAGGCGGAGCGGGCTGCGGGCAGGCTGGTGGAGCCGGAGGAGACCTTTGCCGCAGCGGCGGCGGGAGACCCGGTGCTCCGGCCGGTGGCGGAAGCCTATATCCGGCGGCTGGGCGCCGGCGTAGTCAACTTGATTAACCTTTTCCGACCCCAAATGTTCCTGCTGGGAGGGGGAGTGTCCCAGCAGGGGGAGGTTCTTTTGGCCCCCCTCCGGGCCATGGCCAGGCAGGAGTGCTTCGGCGGGGAGAAGAGTCCCTTGCCGGAGATTCGCATTGCTGCCCTGGGAAACCGGGCGGGCATGATTGGCGCGGCATCGTTGCTCGTGCAATAGATTGTGAACTAGGCGAAGAAGATGCTATGAGAAGGCGGCAAAAGGATGCCCCCGGTCCACAGATGTGGGCCGGGGGCACAAGTTTTCAGGAAAACGGCTGAAGTGCGTATCAGTCCTTGATGGCCGCCTGTGCTGCCGCCAGCCGGGCGATGGGCACCCGGAAGGGAGAGCAGGACACATAGTCCAGGCCGATCTTGTGGCAGAACTCCACACTGGAGGGATCGCCGCCGTGCTCGCCGCAGATGCCCAGATGCAGGCCCGGGTTCGTGCTCCGGCCCCAGCGGGCGGCGTTGGAGATCAGACGGCCCACGCCATGCTGATCCAGCTTGGCGAAGGGATCGTTTTCGTAGATCTTCTTGTCGTAGTAAGCGTCCAGGAACTTGCCCGCGTCGTCCCGGCTGAAGCCGAATACCAGCTGGGTCAGGTCATTGGAGCCGAAGGAGAAGAAGTCGGAAATGGGGGCGATATCGTCGGCGCACATGGCGGCGCGGGGAATCTCGATCATGTTGCCCACCTTGTACTTCAGGTTGGACCCGGCCTCTTTGATCAGAGCGTCGGCCACGCTGGTGACAATGCTCTTCACATAGGCGAACTCCTTCAGCTCGCCCACCAGGGGGATCATAATCTCGGGGACCAGCTCCCACTCGGGATGGCGAGCCTGTACGTTCAAGGCGGCCTTGATGACGGCCCGGGTCTGCATTCTGGCGATCTCCGGGAAGGTGACGCTCAGCCGGCAGCCCCGGTGGCCCATCATGGGGTTGAACTCATGAAGCCCGGCGATGATGGCCTTGATTTCCTCCACAGTTTTGCCCATTTCCTTGGCCATGGCCTCGATGTCGGCCTCTTCGGTGGGCACGAACTCGTGCAGAGGAGGATCCAGGAAGCGAATGGTGACCGGCAGGCCCTCCATGGCCTCGTAGATGCCTTCGAAATCGCCCTGCTGCATGGGTTCCAGCTTGGCCAGGGCCTTTTCCCGCTGCTCCACGGTATCGGAGCAGATCATTTCCCGAATAGCCTGGATGCGGTCGTCGTTGAAGAACATGTGCTCGGTACGGCAAAGGCCGATGCCCTGGGCGCCGAACTTCCGGGCCTGAGCGGCGTCGTGAGGAGTGTCGGCGTTGGTGCGGACCTGGAGACGGCGATATTTGTCCGCCCAGCCCATGACGCGGCCGAACTCGCCGCCGATCGCGGCGTCCACGGTGGGAATCGCGCCGTCGTAGATCTTGCCGGTGGAGCCGTCCAGGCTCAGCCAGTCGCCCTCGTGATAGGTCTTGCCGGCCAGTTCGAACTTCTTGTTCTCCTCGTCCATCTTGATCTCACCGCAGCCGGAGACGCAGCACTTGCCCATGCCCCGGGCCACTACGGCCGCGTGGGAGGTCATGCCGCCCCGGACGGTCAGGATGCCCTGGGCGGCCTTCATGCCCTCAATGTCCTCGGGAGAGGTCTCCAGGCGGACCAGGATCACCTTCTCGCCCCGGCTGGCCCAGTCCTTGGCGTCCTCGGCGGAGAAGACGACTTTGCCGCTGGCGGCTCCCGGAGAGGCGCCCAGGGCGTGGCCGGCCACGGGGGCGGCCTTCAGAGCTTCGCTGTCAAACTGCGGGTGGAGCAGGGTGTCCAGGGACCGGGGTTCGATCATGGCCACGGCCTTCTTCTCATCGATCATGCCCTCGTCCACCAGGTCGCAGGCGATCTTCAGCGCGGCGGCAGGGGTGCGCTTGCCGTTGCGGGTCTGGAGCATGTAAAGCTTTCCGGCCTCCACGGTGAACTCCATGTCCTGCATATCCCGGTAATGGTCCTCCAGGATTTTGCAGACATTTTCAAACTGGCTGAAGGCCTCGGGGAACTTGTCGGCCATCTCGCTGATGGGCATGGGAGTCCGCACGCCGGCCACGACATCCTCGCCCTGGGCGTTGGTCAAAAACTCGCCGAAGAGCTTCTTTTCGCCGGTGGCAGGGTTGCGGGTGAAGGCAACGCCTGTGCCGCAGTCGTCGCCCATGTTGCCGAAGGCCATGGACTGGACGTTGACGGCGGTACCCCAGGAGTAGGGAATGTCATTATCCCGGCGGTAAACGTTTG
>JAAVYM010000021.1 GCA_022791135.1 Oscillibacter sp. | reverse complement strand
GTCACAAGTACCAGAAGACCTTCATGGACGCCGTGAAGGAGGGCTACCGGGACGGCATCCTGGAGCAGCAGCCCACCCTGGTGAACCTTCAGTGCGACGTGGACCATCCCACCCAGTGCATGGCCGACATGCTCCACATCATCCACCAGTTCGGCGGCGTGGAGAACCTCAAGGGCAAGAAGATCGCCATGACCAGGGCCTACTCCCCCTCCTACGGCAAGCCCCTGTCCGTTCCTCAGGGCGTCATCGGCCTGATGACCCGCTTCGGCATGGACGTGGTGCTGGCACATCCTGAGGGCTATGACGTCATGCCCGAGGTGGAGGAAATCGCCAAGAAGAACGCCGCCGCCACTGGCGGAAGCTACAAGAAGGTTGCCACGATGGAAGAGGCCTTCCAGGACGCAGACATTGTCTATCCGAAGAGCTGGGCGCCCTTCGCAGCCATGGAGGAGCGGACCAAGCTCTATCAGGCCGGCGACCAGGCGGGCATCGACGCCCTGGAGAAAAAGCTCCTGGCACAGAACGCCCAGCACAAGGACTGGACCTGCTCCGAGGAGATGATGAAACGCACCAAGAACGGCAGCGCCCTCTACCTCCACTGCCTTCCCGCCGACATCACGGGTCTGAGCTGCCCCGAGGGCGAGGTGGACAACTCCGTGTTCGACCGCTACCTGGTGCCTCTGTACAAAGAGGCCAGCTATAAGCCCTACATCATTGCCGCCATGATTATGATGAGCAAGGTGAAGAACCCCGTGAGCGCACTGATGGCGCTGGATTCTGCGGATAAGCGGAAGCGGTTCTAAAAAATAAAAGGGGGGACCTGGTCCCCCCTTTTGATACCCCTGGCCGCTTGGGCGCACTGCTTGAAGCGCGGGCCGCCGCGAAAATGGGGCGGCAGCTGCAAAATATGGCAGATATTGCTTCCGGACTTTCCGTTTGGAAGTAATAATTCGGCCGGACATGTTTATACTGTCCATATCAATCTTCGATTTATGAAAGAGGTAAATCGCCATGTCTGAGCGTATCGTTATCGCCTTGGGCGGCAACGCCCTGGGCAACAACCTCCCCGAGCAGATGATTGCCGTGAAGCAGACTTCCAAAGCCATTGCGGACCTGATTGAGCAGGGCCATCAGGTGGTCATCGCCCACGGCAACGGCCCCCAGGTGGGTATGATCCAAAATGCCATGACTGAGCTTACCCGCTCCGATCCCGAGAAGTATATTCCCTGCCCCCTGTCTGTCTGCGTGGCGATGAGCCAGGGCTATATTGGCTACGACCTGCAAAATGGCCTGCGGGAGGAGCTGCTGGACCGGGGAATTCGCAAGGGCGTGGCCACCGTCCTCACCCAGGTAGAGGTAGACCCCGACGACCCGGCTTTCCAGAATCCGACCAAGCCCATCGGTGCCTTCATGACCAAGGAAGAAGCTGATATCCTGATGAAGGAGCGAGACTATAAAGTGGTAGAGGACGCCGGGCGGGGCTACCGCCGGGTAGTGGCCTCTCCCAAGCCCGTTTCCATCGTGGAAATCCAGTCCATTCAGGACATGGCGGAAGCTGGGCTGGTAGTCGTGGCCTGCGGAGGCGGCGGCATCCCTGTGTTCAAGACCGAGGGGCACCATCTGAAGGGCGCGGCGGCGGTTATTGATAAAGACTTTGCCAGCGAGAAGCTGGCTGAGCAGCTGGACGCGGACACCCTGATTATCCTGACAGCGGTGGAAAAGGTGGCCATCAATTTCGGCAAGCCGGATGTGAAGTGGCTGGACTCTCTCACCCCTGCCGAGGCAGAGCGGTATATTGCCGAGGGCCAGTTTGCGCCCGGGTCTATGCTGCCCAAGGTGCAGGCGGCGGTAAAATTTGCCGAGTCCCGCCCGGGCCGCCGGGCGCTGATCACGCTGCTGGAAAAGGCCGGGGCCGGCGTCGCCGGGGAAACCGGGACTACGATTTCCATGTAAGCGTTAACACAAGAAAGCTGCCCGCCGGAGGAGGGAGGGTGGCGCAAAAAATATTTACAGCGAAAGCCGTCGTAGCGTTTAAGCTGCGCCGGCTTTTGCATTGCCAGCGTCCATTGAAATCCACTACAGAGGCATTGGCTGTAATGACGAGTTCAGCCAGACAAGGAAAGCCCCCGTCAGGAAATCTTAGCGCGATTCCTGCCGGGGTACTTCCTCAATTCGTAGATATTTTCGTCGGGGGAACGCAAAGCGTTCTCAAGTCTCGTTCCGTTAACGGATTTTTCGGGCTTCTACGTAATAGCGCTTGTCCTGGGCGTGACCCATGGAGAAGGTCTTCCGAGGAAGCACCCCGTCGGCCATAACGGTCTTGAACAACTGCTGCTTTCCCATGGCGGGAAGCTTGAAGCCGATGCTGTCCGGCTGACTGCCCAGGCGATCCGTCACCTCGTCGCCATGGATATAGTCCACCTCGCCAGGGTGGTCCTTGACATAGGCGTCCAAAAACGCCTGGAGCGTCCCCACCGCCAGCTGAACACGGGGGTTCGGAACCGTCACGAAGCCGCTGCCGCCGGCATGGGTATAGGCGATGGTATGACCCTCACCCTTTCCCTCGTGCGCGCCGGGGTAGTAAGCCTTGAACGCCTCCAGGATCTCCTCCGGCTTCACACCGAAGACACAGCGGTGGATGGGTTCGAACTGGAGGGCATCGTCGTGGTTGTTCACCACCTCCACCAGGGCGTACCGGGCAGGGAGGCCGGCCCACTCGCTTTCGGGAGTGACCTTCTTCAGGTCTTCATAGCACTGCTTGGCCGTGGCCAGGGAGTGGTTCCCGTCGCCCACGGCAAACAGCAGCGGCGCAGCGTTCTTCACGCCGTACTTCCACGCCTGCTCCTCGGGAGAGCACAGAGCGGCCAAGGCGTCGGCCGCGCCGTCCGCCTGCCCGGCAGTCAGCCGCCAGCCGGTGATACTTCCCCCGCCCTGCTGGAGATCGAAGTGATACAGCTTCTCCATCTCGCCGGAGGCGCGGGTCAGGGGTTCGATGACGGTCTTGTTGGGGTCGTCAATCAGCAGCATGACGTGGGGGATCTCGATGGGGGCGTCCTTCCGGACCTTCACCCTGGGGGGGATACGGGAGAGGACCGTGCCCTCGGTGGCGCGGATCAGCGCGCCGGAGCCGGGGGTAAAGTCGTATTGCTCCAGGTCCACCATGCCGATGAGGCCGTGGCGGGTCTTTCCATCGGACTGCACCCGCTCGATATAGAGGAGGCTGTCCTTCAGTTCCCGGAACAGACCCTCGGACAGGTATTTCTCCATGGCGGCGTTCACGGCAGCAATCCGCGCGTCCACGTCCGGGCCGTTCAGCGCCGCCTCCGGGAGGATGAGCCGCAGGGCGGAGGGGGCGTCCCCCACATTCTCCTCCACAGCCCGCCAATACTCCGGCTGGGAGGTAAACTGATCGCAGGCGACCACCGCCCATTTCGTCATATCGGTGCCCTCCCTGGGCAGGAGGATGTCGGCGGGATAAAAGCCCAGCTTCTCGAATTTCGGATTCATGTCTCGTCTCCCTTCGAACTATTTTTTTCGAAACTCCCGGACTGTCATCGCGGCAATCAGCGTCAGGCAAATCACAAGCAGGGGAATGGCCGGAATCGCCAGAAAAATCAGCGGCCCCTTAAAAATCTCCCACACGCCCGCAAAGAAGACATCCAGTCCCATCCCGGCTTTACAGCACAGCCTTGATGGCGGCAAGCAGGTCTCCGAACTCCTCGTAAGCGGGGAGTTCCGGGTAATCCTTCTTAATCTGCTCGGTGCTCTTGAAGAGGAAGCCCGCCTTGCTGGCCTGGATCATCCCCAGGTCGTTGAAGCTGTCTCCGGCGGCGATGGTTTCATATCCGATGGACTGAAGGGCCTTGACGGTGGTGAGCTTGGACTTCTCGCAGCGCATTTTATACCCGGTGATCTCCCCGCTGGGGGCCACCTCCAGGGAGTTGCAGAAAATAGTGGGCCAATTGAGCTTTTCCATCAGGGGCTTGGCAAACTGCTCAAACGTGTCGCTGAGGATCAGCACCTGGGTGATGGAGCGCAGCTCGTCCAGAAACTCCTTCGCGCCGGGGAGGGGATCGATTTTAGCGATGGTGGCCTGAATCTCCTTCAGGCCCAGGCCGTGCTCCTTGAGGATGCCGAGGCGAAAGTTCATCAGCTTGTTGTAGTCAGGTTCATCCCGAGTCGTGCGGCGAAGCTCCGGAATGCCGCTGGCCTCAGAGAAGGCAATCCAGATTTCAGGGACAAGGACGCCTTCCATGTCTAAGCAAACAATGTTCATATTATTTCTCCTTAGTATCCCAAATAAATGGGGAATTCACACCTTATGCAGGGTCAGTATAACAGAAATTCTTTCTTTTGTCACCAAAAATTTGCGTCCTGCTCTGCTTGTCTTGTCATCCAGCTGCTTCCAAGACTTTCACCGCAATACGTAAATCGGCAGTCAATTGCACCATACAGTTGTGAATAATCCCATTCAACGCGAAATTTTAGTCCATTTCCTCTGCCTATGTGTGTAAAATCAGCATGCCCGCAGGTAAACCAAAACAGTTTTCCATCCAGTGTCTATTACTACTTGGTCCCTATATTCGGTATGCTGATCATCAATCTTTTTTTAATGAAGTCATGATTCCACACCGGCACATAGACATTTCCTTCTTTGCTGCTCACGCCTTCCATTTCATCAAACTTCTCGCATGGAATCACCCTGAAGAGCTTGAAGTAGTAAGATGAGACACTCCCCGGCTTCCACAGCGCGGCTCCTTCTGTGCTGACGGGAATAAATGTTGCATATGGTGCAGCTATATATTGCAATGTCTCCAGCTTTTGAAACTTGGAAAGCACGTCGCTTCTTGGGGCAGGAAATATGGAAGCTTTCCTCACGGTCATCATAATAATAGCCTCTCCTTACTATCCTAACTCACTACCCTCAATTTTATCACAGCCTTCCATCCAATCCCACATAAACTTGGTGAAACTGGCGAAGTTCCAGGGTGGCCCAACAGCGGAAGGCTACGGGAATGAAAGCACGATGGACCCAAACGGGTCCCTTTGAAAAATAATTCCTCCATAAAATAGAAAAATGAACCCAGATGGGTCCTTTTGCGAGGTAATTTCAGATGGATCAGAAAATTAAGCAGGACATTCCCATCGGCATGAACATCCGGGAAATCCGCAAACAGCGTGGAATAAAGCAAACCGATTTGGTAAGCCTCCTACAATTGGAGGGCATTTCCATGACCAGGGAGGCCCTGGTCAAAATTGAACGGGGCGCCCAGCATATTCAGGCATCCCAGCTGCGTGCAATTCGTGATGCGCTCCGAACTACCTATGACGAACTGCTGAAGCCCTGCCGGGTCTCCCAGTAAAGGGGGGTTGCCTCTATGAGCTTATTCAGCGTCCTGCTCGACCTGCTCTTCCCAGTAAAGTGCCCCTTCTGCGGCCGGGTGCAGGATGTGCCGGGCATCTGTCCCCATTGTCTGGAGAGCCTTCCGTGGACGGACGAGGATCATGTTCTTCGGGAGTTGGAACCGGGCCTGCTCTGCGCTGCGCCGCTGTGGTACGAAGGCTCCGTCCGGGAGAGCATCCGGCGGTTCAAATTCCACAGCGCCGTGGGCGCGGCCGTGCCTCTGGGCGGCCTGATTGCCCAGTGCGCTGCGGAGCACTTTTCCGGTGGGTTTGACACTGTGACCTGGGTTCCCGTCAGCGCCAAACGGCTGCGGAAGCGGGGCTATGACCAGGCGCAGCTCCTGGCGGAAAACGCCTGTAGGCTCTGGGATACGAAGCCGGAGCGTCTCCTGCGCAAAATTCGGGACAACCCTGCTCAGTCCTCTTTGCAAAGCGTTGAGGCCCGCCGTCGCAACACCCTCCGGGTCTATCGTCCCACCGGGGACTGCGCGGGGCGGCGGGTGCGGGGGAGGTTGTCTGTGCCGCCGCAGCTTTTCCCCGACAGGGCGAAAAGGGGAAAACGGGGGAGAAAAAGCGAAAGAATGGACTTGCATTCTGGGCGGACTGACAGTATAATGTACGTTGTTACTTTATGGATTCGCTGGCGGATATTTCGGCAGCTGGGATTGGACATAAGATAAATGGAGGAATTGCCCATGGCAAAGGATATCGGTATCGACCTTGGTACCGCTTCGGTTTTGGTATTTGTAAGAGGGAAGGGCATCGTGCTAAACGAACCTTCTGTGGTTGCTTTGGATAAAAACACCGGCAAGCTGCTGAAGGTGGGCGCTGAGGCTCAGGCCATGCTGGGCCGGACCCCAGGCAATATTATTGCAATTCGTCCCCTGCGGGAGGGCGTGATTTCCGACTACGACATGACGGAGCGCATGCTCCGGGAGTTCATCCACAAGGTGGCCGGGGTCTCCGTTTTCAAGCCCCGGGTCATTATCTGCGTCCCCTCCGGCATCACCGAGGTCGAAGAGCGCGCTGTCATCGACGCGGGCATCTCCGCCGGTGCCCGGAAGGTGTACCTCATTGAGGAACCCGTGGCTGCCGCTATCGGTGCGGGCATTGACATTGCTAAGCCGGACGGGCACATGGTGGTGGACATCGGTGGCGGCACGGCAGATATCGCCGTCATCTCTCTGGGGGGCGTGGTGGAGTCCGCGTCCATCAAGATTGCCGGCGACCAGCTGAACGAAGCCGTGGTCAAGTATATGCGCCGCAAGCACAACCTCCTGGTGGGCGAGCGCACTGCTGAGGAGATGAAAAAGCAGATCGGCTGCGTCTTTCCCAAGGACGAAGAGGAGCTGATGGATGTCAAGGGCCGCTGTCTCCTTACGGGTCTGCCCAAGGTGGTCTCAGTCAGCTCCACGGAGATGATGGACGCCTTTGAGGAGCCGGTGGAGCGGATTATGGAGGCGATTCACTCCGTGCTGGAACGGACGCCGCCGGAGCTGGTAGCAGACATCTCCACCAATGGCATTGTGATGACCGGCGGCGGCAGCCTGGTGTCCGGCTTTGACAAGCTGGTCACCGCCCGGACAGGTATTCATACCCTGATTGCTGACGACGCGATCTCCTGCGTGGCCCTGGGTACCGGAAAGAGCCTGGAGACCCTGAACAACATGCAGGACGGCACCATGAACCTCAGCCGCCGCAAGCAGATGAGCTAATAGAAGCCGCCGGATCAAAATCCGGCGGCTTCTGGTCAAGGAGGAACCCGATGGAACAGATTGAGCGGATCACCTATATGGAGCACCTTCTTGATGAGGCCGCGGAGGCAGTGGAAGCCCTGAGCCGCGCCCTGGACCGTTACGATGCCGTTCAGCCGGGTCTGGCGGAGCTGGAAGCCTATTACAGCAGCGGCCAGTGGATGCAGGACTATGACGACGATTGCGCCGGGAAGCTTCCCGCCGGTTTGAAGCGGGGCGTCCTCTCCGAGGACGCGCTGTACGACCTCCTCACGGATAACGCCCACCTGCAAAAGCGCCTAAAGCCGCCGGAGAAAGGTACGCTGTCTGCCCGGAGCTAATCGGAAAGCCCCCTTGCAGGGGGCTTTCTTTTTTAGAATCAGTCCTCTCCGTCCCTTCCCAGGGTCTTCAGCTTCTCCAAAACTCCGCCGAACTCCTTCGACACAGCAGAGGGATTGGCCCGCAGGATGCGCAGGGACCGGTGATATGCGGCAGTAGAGCGTCCCCGAATGGCGGCCTCTCTGTCCCGGACCCGCTGGATGACCTCCTCCAGATCCGCACGGCGGCGCTCCAGCTCGTCCCCAGTCAAATCGGGCAAACTGTCCAAATGGTTCCGGCAAGTTTCCAGTGCGCTGGAGATAGTGGACAGGGCCTCCAGCTTGGCGGAGGCACGGCGGCGAAGCGAAGCTTCCACCCGCTCGGCCCGGGCCTGGCGGCGTTCTGCCAAGCCCTCTTCCACTCGCTGCCGCAGCTCCAGCTTTTCCAGCTCTGTCCGTTCCCGGAAGCGCCGGAGATCGTCCCCGGCGAAGGCGGCATACACCTCCGCTCGCATAGCCAGACGTCGCAGCTCCTCGTTCTCCTCCATAGCCCTGGCCAGCAGATCCCGCAAATTCAGCGCGGCCTGGACGGAGCGGACCGCGTCCACGGTAAAGGCGGCGGTGAGGACAAAGGCCAGAGGATCCACGCACAGCGCGGGCACCCGGGCCAGCAGCCGGGCAATAGGGGGATGAATAAACCGCACCAGCAGGATGGAGAAGAATCCCCAGGCGATGGAGCTGGTCAGGCAGATGTGACCGTTGAGGTTGCATTTCTGGTTGGAGTAATCCCAATAGCGGACCTTAAAAATCCGCTCCATTACGTCTCCGGTGACGTACTCCAGCACAGTAGCGGCCAGCATGCCGAAAAACCAGACCAGCCGCAGGTCCTCCGCCACGGGGATGGTGGCCAGGAGGATGAGGATGGCCCCAGAACCGTAAATGGGCAGCAGAGGACCGTGAAGAAAGCCCCGGTTCACCCAACGCCGCTGGCAGACAGAGACATAGCAGGACTCCCAGACCCAGCCGCAGAAGCAGTAAAAGAAGAACAGCAGCACCCATTGGCTGCTGGTGTAGACATGCATACAATCAATCCTTTCCGAACGAGGTAGCGAAATGCTCCTGCTGGGCTAAAAGCTCCCCAATGATGGAATTGGAAACCAGGAAACCCCTGGGGGTCAACCGCCAGCGGCTCTCTTCGAAGCGGGCGTAACCTGCCGCCTCGCAGCGCTCCAAAAAAGGGAGGAACTGCCCGAAACGTTGGCCGAAGCGCTCCTTGTAGACCGCCGGGTCCAATCCCCGGGCGGTGCGAAGGCCCAACATCAGCCACTCCCGCTCCCGCTCCGCCGGGGAGACCTCCTCAGACGCGGAGCAACGTCCATCCCCCCGAAGGAAGGCGTCCAAATCTCGCGCCCAGGCATAGCGAACGCCCCGGAAGTCGGAGTGCGCGCCTGGCCCGAAGCCCGCGTACTCCCCCAAGGTCCAATATTTGAGATTATGCCGGGACTCCCACCCCGGCCTGGCGAAGTTGGAGATCTCGTACTGCCGCCAGCCCTGGGATTCCAGGAAATTCGTGGTTTCCAGGTACATGTCCGCCTGAAGGTCCTCCCCGGGCAAGGTATCCCGCCGGGCATAGAGGGGGGTCCCCTCCTCGGCCTTCAGCCCATAGCAGGACAGGTGCTCCGGACCCAGGGCTACAGCGGCGGCCAGGTTCTCCCGCCAGCGGGCGAGCGTCTGGCCCGGCAGGCCGTAAATTAAATCCAGAGAGAAGTTTTCAAACCCCGCCCGCCGGGCGGCGTCCACCGCCTTTTGAACTTGGGCCATAGTGTGGACCCGGCCCAGGGCCTTCAGCTCAAGGTCGTCAGCAGATTGCATCCCCAGGGAAATCCGGTTAAAGCCCGCCTTCCGGAGGACAGACAGTCCCTTCGGTTCCCCGGCGGAATCCGGGTTGGCCTCAAACGTGATCTCGGCGTCCGCTGTCACAGGGCAGACATCGGCTACCGCCTCCAGCAGCCGAGCCAGCCGGCGGGGTCCCAGATAACTGGGGGTCCCGCCGCCGAAGTAGACGCTGTCCGCCGCATAGCCGGAAAAATCGGCCTCCGCCAGCTGGCCCTGGAGAGCAGAGACGTAATCGTCCATCCGGTCCTCTTGACAGGGAAGGGAGTAAAAATCGCAGTAAATACATTTTTGTTTGCAAAAGGGGACATGAATGTAAATACCTAGGGGCTTGCTCATGCCGGGCACCCCCAGGTGCAGCCCACAGAGTTGTCCATGCGGGACGCAGATTCCTCTGAAATCCGGCCGACAGCCGGCAGAAGGGCTTTCCATTCCATACGCGGGGCCTCCGTAAATTTTGATTGGGTTCATGTTACCACAAGCACCTGCCGGATGCAATACCCGGCGATGGGGGGGAATATTTTTGTCTTTTGGGGAAACACTATCCAGGAAATCCAAAACGAAACGAGGAATTTCCCATGGATATGTCTCCCAAGGAGTATCAGGCATATGTCAAACAGAAGGCAAAAAAATCCCCCATTGTCAAGGACGTAGCCCTGGCCTTTGTCATTGGCGGAATCATCTGCGTTCTGGGCCAGCTGATACAAAACGGCTGGTCTTCCGCTGGGCTAAATAAGGAAGACGCCGGAACCGCCGCCTCCTGCACCCTGGTGTTCCTCTCCGCCCTGCTGACCGGGCTGAACTTGTACAGCAAAATTGCCCGTTATGGCGGTGCGGGAACTTTGGTTCCTATCACGGGCTTTGCCAACGCCGTGGTATCCCCGGCCATCGACTTCAAGAGCGAGGGTTTTATCACCGGCATGGCGGCAAAGATGTTCACCGTGGCCGGGCCGGTGATCGTCTTCGGCACAATGGCCAGCGTGCTTTACGGCATTGTGCTGAAGCTCTTTCCCCTCTGAACCGTTCCTTCCAGCGTAGAGCCGCGCCCATACTTGATATGGGCGCGGCTTTTTCATTTCGACGGACTCCGTTTTTTCCGCTGGGCCGCAAAGATATTCTGCGTAATCTTTTCCTGATCGGCCTCTGTCAGCTCCAAGAATTTGCAGCCGTATTCAAACTTCCCCTCACCCCGCTCGATCACCCGCAGCACCTCGCAGTACATGATGGAGGGATCCCGATCCTCCATGAGCTTGACGGTCAAAAGGAGCTTATCCCCCTCCCAATACTGCTGGTCCGAGCTGATGCCGGCACCGCCCACGCTGATATTCAGCAGCCGGCAGGGCCGCTCCCCGGTGCCGCGGCCCATGAACTTGGTAACGCTGGCCTCGGTGTCCGTGTCCAGGCGGAAAAAGGCCCGGTCGTTTCCCACCCGGGCGACAGAGAGCTGCTCCACCTGCCAAATATGCTTTGGCAGCGGAGAGATAAGACCCTCCATATAGACCGCTTTTCGCAGGTGGTCGTGATAGCCCCGAATGTGGACGGGAATGGGTTCCTCCGCCGGCTCCTGCGCCTCCTCCGTTTCCGAGTACTGGTGCAGCTCCGCCGAGCTTCCCCGGTGGTTCATCAGCTTGGCCACAAAGAGGAGCCGCCCGTCGGGAGTCGTCACCTCCACCCGCATATGGGAATAGCACTCGGCCTCCTGAACAGGCTCTGCCTTCGCGGGCAGAGTTCCCTCTGAAGCCCTTTTCCTAAAAAAATCAAAAAACACCGCGACACATCTCCCTTTGCCTTTCCGTGCCTGAATCCCCGCAGCAGAGGCCAGGCCACCGGTTCATTTTTTCTATATTATAATCCAGGCGCCCAAGAAAGGCAAGGCGGATTTTCCGCCCTGTGCAAAGGGCGGCCCCCGAAAAAAGCGGGCGGCCTTTTGCCGCCCGCCCTGCCAAAGCGCATATTTTTTCCAACTATCGCCGGAGGGAACCTTTATGCAAAAAGCGCCTCAAAGCTCTCAACGGCCCCGGCGGCATTTTCGCCCACCGCCAGCATGACATAATTGCCGCTGCTTACAATATAGGAGTCGTTCTTCCATCCTTCGATGGTCGCAGGATACCAGGCCCCGCCGGGGCTGGCGTCATCGCCCACCTGGTAATCAATCCGGGCCTGAAAAATGTCCTTCACCGCCTGTACGTCCCCGGCATCCTCTACCTCCACCAGGGCAATTTCCCCCACGGCGGCGGAAATGGCGGCGATATAGATCCCCCGCTGTTTAGTGGAAATCTCCGACAGGCCGGGGTAATAGCTGTCCAGCAGCTCCTGCACCGTCTCGTCGTTCTCCAGGTCCAGCAGCTCAGGCCACTCGTGCTCTTCCCGCAGCGTGTTGTAAAAATCCGTGAGATTCACTTCCTTCTGCGCCGCGCCATCCTCCGGCGAACCAGGCGCACCGTCTTGGGCCGGGCCGTCCTTACCGCCGCAGGCGGACAGGGACAGGGCAAGGGACAGCGCCAAAAGCAGCGTGAAAAACTTTGTTTTCATGTGTACTTCTCCTCAATTAAGATATACGGAAACGGCCTTGCGGAACCACTTCCGATGGTTTGACGAAACGCAGTTCAAAAAGGTTCCCGCGTTTTAAAAAAAATCCCGAAAAAACAGGGCGGCTGCAGCCGTCCTGTTTTCCATCAGTCCTTGTCCTCCAGCTGGAACGCCGCATGGACAAAGGCATCCACCTCCTCCAGCGTGTCGAAGCAGGCAATCGCTACCTGATTGCCCATCGTGCCCGCCAGCGCATCCGGCATCCGGGTGAAAAGCCGGGCGTGGCCCGCGCAGCGGGCCTCCAGCTGGGGCAGGGAGAGGACATAATGGTTCTCATCCCGCCGCCCGGCATAGATGCAATAGCTGTGGGGTCCGTCATAGCTATGGCGCAACTCGTCGAAGGCCACCATGTCCGCCCAAATCTGATACACGTCCACACTCTGGCTGAAGTCCAGCATATCTGGGGTATACCCCCCCGCCGGACGCATATTGACCTCCAGGGCCACAATGTCCCCCACCCGGCCAAGACCCGGTTTATCCTCTGTCAGGCGGAAGAACTCCAGATGGAAGAAGCGGCTGAACGCGCCGAAGGCTTTCAGCGTCGCCCGGCCCGCAGCCTCCACGTCGGCAGGAACCTCTTTGTCCACATAGTAATAGGTAGGCACGCCCTCATTTACCATGTCCATGATGGAATTCCGGGTGATATGGCTGGCAGCGAAGAGGACCTCTCCTTTAGAATTGCAGATGCCATCATAGGTGGTGACAGACCCGGAAACATACTCTTCCATCAGGTACTGCACGGGAGGCGGGTCCTGGAAAAACGACCGCAGCTCCTCTTCATTCCGCAGCCGCCAGGTGGCGATGGCTCCCACGCCGTTGTCCGGCTTGACGATAATGGGATAGCCCACCTCCCGGGCAAAGGCCAGCCCGGCGGGCAGGTCCGTAACCGGCGCGTACCGGGCGCAGGGCAGTCCCGCCTTTTTGTAGAATTCCTTCATCGCTATTTTGCTTTTAAACCTTTTGATCTCATGGGCCTTTAAACCCGTTGTGATGTTGAAATCCGTCCGCAGCCGGGCGTCCAGTTCCAGCCAATACTCATTGTTGCTCTCCACCCAGTCGATTTTGCCGTACTGCCCAGTAAAATAGCCCAGCGCACGGAGCACCTGGTCATAGTTCTGCAAGCTATCCACCCGGTAATACTCGGATAAGGCCCGCTTCAAATCCGGGTGCAGCATTTCATAAGGCGCGTCGCCCACGCCCAGGACGTTGACGCCGTTCTCCTGCAAACGGATGCAGAACCAGCGGTATGCCTCGGGAAAGTTGGGCGAGATGAAAACGAAATTCATGGAATTCCTCCTTTGGCGCGGGATGATTTAGCGCTTTAAATTATAACTCTCCTGCTGGAAAAATGCAAGAAGGGAAATCGAAAAACACCCTGGTTTTTCGATTTCCCTTCAGCCAAGCGCCGTATAAGAAGCCGCACGCTGCTCCAGGTCCCCCGGCAGCCCCTGCGGAAGAGACTTTTCCGCGCTTATCCGAAAAGTGCCGTCAGGCTGCCCTTTTTCAGGATATGCCCTTCCGCCGCCCGCAGAAAGTGTTTCTTCCGGGCATTGGAACTGATGCCCAGAGCACAGTCCAGAGCGTACACCGTCAAACGGTAGCGGTGGCAGACCCAGATCGGCGGCTTAGGCCCCGCATAGCAGTGCATCCCATAAGCTATGCCCTGCGTGATGCCATTCTCCAGCCGTTCCCGCTTGGGCAGTCCCTTGGGTATGACATTTCGGGCGGGAAAGTTCCACATTACCCAATGTGTGAAGCCCTTCATAGGGTGAGACATGTCCTCCAAAGTGACCGCCAGGGTCTTGGCCTGGGGAGACAGGTTTACCAGCACAATCTCTGGCGACAAATCTTTCCCCCGGCCGGTGTAGTCCAGGGGAAACCACCCGCCGTCGGTCAGGCCAGGACAGTGAAAGCGCAAAACTTCGATTTCCATAAAAACCTCAATGCTTTTCCTTCGGCAAAATCAGATTCAGCAGCACCGCCATCAGCGTAGCAATGACCACGGGAGACTTGCCGAAAATCATGGTAAAGCCGGCTGGGAACTGCGCCAAGGCCCCGCTGGCCTGGGACACGCCCACACCCAGGGCGGCGGACAAACCCACAATTGTGGTGTTCCGGGCCGTCAGGTCCTGAGAGGCGATGAGCTTCATACCGGTCATGGCAATGGTAGAGAACACTGTGATGGTGGCCCCGCCCAGCACGCACTGGGGAATCGTAGTCAGCACCGCCGCAAACTTCGGCGACAGGCCCGCCAGCAGCAAAAAGCCGCCGGTCATGGCAAAGACAATCCGGTTTACCACTTTGTTTGTGGTGACGATGCCCACATTCTGAGAATAGGTCGCCGTAGGCAGGCCGCCGAATAAAGCTGTCAGGATGTTGCTGGCGCCATAGGCGATGATGCCACCCTGAAGCTCCTGATCCGTGGGGTCCCGGTCCAGTCCGCCCACCGTGGTGGCGGTAAAGTCTCCGATGGCCTGGATCGAGTTGATGGCAAACAGCAACCCAATCGCCACGCAGGAGGGTGCATCAAAGGTGATCCCGAAATGCATCACCTGGGGCAGGGAGAACCAGTCCGCAGAACCCACCTCGGCAAAGGAGACCATACCAAAAAACATGGAAATGACGTAGCCGCAGAGCATGCCAATGAGGATGGACGCCAGCTTGCAGATTCCCCTGCCATGGTTGTTCAGCAGCATGACGATGGCAAGGGTCAAAATGGCAACCAGCCAGTTCTGCCAGGAACCGTAGACCAGCGCCTCGGTCTGGCGCTTTGTCTCCACCACCAGCTCATAGGTATTGGCAGTTCCGCCGGCCATGTAGTTGATGGCGGTGGGGTAGAGGGAAAGGCCGATGGTAAAGACCACCGTGCCGGTGATCACCGGCGGAAACAGCAGGCGGATTTTCTTCACGAATACGCCCACCACGATAGCCACAACGCCGCCCACAATCATAGCTCCGGCAATGGCCCCTACTCCACCGCCGGTGGAAGCGATGGCCTGCATGCTGGGCACATAGGCAAAGCTAACGCCCATGATCACCGGCAATCCGGAACCGAAATACTTGTTGACCGGGTACAGCTGAATAATCGTGCACACAGCAGACATGACCAAGGATGCCTGGATCAGCAGCACCCGGTCCGCCTGGCTCAGGCCGATGGCCCCGGCGATGATGATCGGCGGCGTGACACAGCCCACAATCATGGCGACAAGGTGCTGAAGGGACAGGGAGACAGCAGAACCCAGCGGCGGGATGCCACGGATTTGGAACAGGGTCTGCTGATCAGAGGGGCTTGTCATGGCGGGAATTCTCCTTCCTGTTTCTCATGATAGGCGCTTCTTTCTACATAGAGTCCGGAGCCTGGCTTTCGTCAGGCTCCGGATAGGTTCACCTTTAGTTTACAAGAAGGGTGGCACAAAGTCAAGGCCATTGGCACGGGATTCCGGCGAAAAACGCCTTTTCTGTCATCCTGAACAAAATCAGGATAAAAAATTTGGTTCCCCAGCCAGACGGCTGAATTCGCCGTCGATAAGGTAGCGTACCTCCTCCACTCCCTCCAAAGAGAGGAAGGATGCCTCCAGCGCCTGCAGCGCCGTCTGTACCGCACCCTCGTCCAGTCCCTCCAGCAGTGCGGAAGAGAGATTCACATAGCATATACTCTCCTCCAGCCACACGGACTTCACCTGAAAGCCCTCCGGCAGGGGGCGGAGCAGCTCCCTATCCTTCGGGTCGCCCTCCAGGGCCTTCGCCACGGCGGAGACCTGGGTGTCGCCCTCATAGAGGTCCAGGGTCCGCTCCTCCGGGACCAGCGCCCCTCCCTCGTTTAGGAAATAGAGCCGCACATCCACTGTGCTCAGGACGTCCTCCTCCGGGGTCAGCAGCACCTCCCGCACGTTCAGAACCTGCCGCTCCCGGTAGGCCAGCTCCCGTCCCCGGACAGTAATCTTCACGGAAGAAACCTCCGGGACCTGGGACAGCGTCATAGCGATGGCGCTGTCCGCCAGGGTCAGCGCTATGCCGGACAGAGTTCCATAGGGGGAGGAGAGGTCCACCGTGGCCTGCCCTCCATCCAGCTCCAGGGAGACGAGGGCCGTCCCGGAGGGGAGGGGATTTTTCAGCGTCTCGTCAGATGGGCCGGCCAAAAGCTCCTCCATCAGTGCCTCCGCCAGCTGGCGGGAGGAGGTAATCTTGCCGTCATATAAGTAAACATTTTCCGTGCGGAAGGCCCCGTCCCCGGCGGAGAAAGTCAGGTCGGCCTCCTGAAAATAGAGGAGGTAGGCGGTCCGTTCCGGCTCCTCCCTCTGACAGCCCGCCAGCATCAGCGCCAGCAGGGCCAGGAGCAGACATCGCCATTTTCTCAAGCCCGCTCCCCCCTCTCCAGCACCGGCCAGCGGACGGTAAACACCGCGCCGCCGCCGGGGCGGTTGGCCGCCTCCACAGAGCCGCCCCGCCGCCGCACCGTATCGCTGACAATAGACAGTCCCAATCCCGTGCCCCCTGCTGCCCGGGACCGGGCCTTGTCTACCCTGTAAAAGCGTTCAAAGATTCGGGGAAGATCCGCCTCCGGAATGCCCGCGCCGTTGTCCGCCACCGCAAGAACCACGGTCTCCCCCTCCCGATTCAAAGAGACCTGCACCGCCCCGCCAATGGCAGAATATTTCACCGCGTTGTCCACCAGGTTATAAATCACCTGGTGAATCTCGTCCTTGGTGGCCAGGACCACACAGTCCTCCCCGGCGGAGTAGGTGAGGTCCACGCCCTTCTCCTGGGCCACCAGGTTCATCATCCGCATGACCTGCTCCAAAACCGGCAGAATGTCTACCTCCGTCGGGGGATCCAGCACGCCGCTGTCCAGCCGGGTCAGGCGGAGAAGGTCCTCCGTGATGCGGGAGAGACGCTCCGCCTCCCGCTCAATGTCCGCGACGAACTCCCGGGTGGTCTCCGGGTCGATGTTCTCCGTCTGCAAGATGGAGTCCGACAGCAGCCGGATGGCCGCCAGGGGGGTCTTCAGCTCGTGGGACGCGTCGGAGACAAAGCGGCGGCGGGCGGTCTCCGTGGTCTGGAGCCGGTCGGTCAGGCTGTTGAACTCGTGGCCGATTTGGGCAATCTCGTCCCGGCCCCGGATATCAGCCCGGTGGCTGTAGGCCCCCTCCCGCACCTGCCGGATGGCGGTGAGGAGCAGGCCAATTTTGCGGGTTAATGCCTTAGACAGCACCAGGCTCAGCGCCAGCACCAGGACCCCCACCACCAGGGACAGGCGCAGCAGCGTATCTTGGAGTCCGAGGAGCAGGGCGGCCTGCTCCGTGTCGTACTCATAGGCGTAAACAGCGCCGATGGTCTGACTTTGGTACATCACCGGTGAGGCCGCCCGGCTGCGGAAGGCCCCCCGCTGATAGGTGCAGCTGAAGGCGTCATAGCCCAGCAGGGCCTGTACGATTTCGGTGTACAGCGCAAAGTTCCCCACCGCGGAGCCGGTCTCCCGGGTGTCATAGAGCACCCGGCCCGCCCCGTCGGTAACCAGAATGCGGCTCAGGCCCGACTCCTCCGCCACAGCCATGGCCCCAGAGACGTTCTCCTCCGTCAGGGGGGACAGGCCCGAAAGGGCGTTTACCATGACGGAGACGCTGCTTTGGAGGTTCGTGGCCTTAGAGTGGAAAACCAGATCCTCAGACACCAGGAGGGGGTACGTGTTCAGCAGCAACAACACCCCCAGGATGACGGTGATATAGCTCAGGCCGAAGCGAAACTGCAAACTGCCCCAGACGGGGCGCTCACTCCTTGAAATAGTACCCCACCCCCCACTTGGTCATGATATGGTCCGGCTCAGCAGGATTCTCCTCCAGCTTCTCCCGAAGGCGGCGAATGTGGACGTCCACCGTCCGGTAGTCTCCGGCGTAGCTGTAGCCCCAAACCACGTTCATCAGGTTCTCCCGGCTGTAAACCCGCCGGGGATTGCGCATCAGCAGCTCCACCAGGTCGTACTCCTTGGCAGTAAGGTCCACGGGCTGACCCGCCCGGGCGGCGCTACGCTCCTCGGTGTTCAGGGTGATGCTCCCCGCCGTCAAGATGCTGCCCCGGCTGCGCTGGACACCCGCGGCCCGCCGGAGCAGGGCACGGACCCGGGCTTTCAGCTCCAGAATGTTGAAGGGCTTTGTGAGATAATCGTCCGCGCCGCACTCGAAGCCCACCAGTTTGTCTGCATCCTCGCTTTTGGCCGTCAGCATGATGATGGGCACGTTGGAAAACTCCCGGATGCGCATGCACGCCTCCAGCCCGTCCAGCTCCGGCATCATCAGATCCAGGATGATAAGGTCCAGCTTCTCCGACCGGGCCAAATCCACGGCGGCAGCGCCGTCATAGGCACACTCCACCGCATAGCCCTCGTTTTCCAGATTGAATTTGATTCCCTTTACCAGCGTCTTCTCGTCGTCTACCACCAGGATTTTCATTCCGACTCCTCCACTGTCGCCAGGCCCTCCAGCGCGGCCAGCTTTCCCTGGCCGATGCCGGAGACCTCCGTCAATTGCTCCACCGTCCGGAACGGCCCGTTAGCCTCCCGGTATTCCACAACCCGCCGGGCCAGCTCCTCGCCGATGCCCGGCAGCTCCATCAGCTCTTCTGCGGATGCGGTATTCAAGTTTATCCGCTCCAACTCCGGGCGGATGTCCTCTGCCATGGCCGCCTGCTCCGTCTCTGCCGGGGGCAGGGCCGATTGATCATGGAAATACAGCCCCAGCAGAAGGCACAAAAACAGCCCGGTCATGCCCAATAAAATCCATTCCGCGCGGGCGATTTTTTGACGCGTCTCCACGGTTGCGTTCCTCCAATTTTTTTGCTATACTAAGGGAGAAAGTATCGAATGGCGGCGCAGCGCCGCTCTTCGCGATCAGGTTCCAACCGTAGTATAACACATATTTTGGGGGATGGACATGAAAACAAGGCGCTTTTTCTCAATTTTTTTCCTGGCCCTTCTGCTAGTAGGACAGCTGACGGTCCCCGCTACGGCGGCTGATGCGCCGGACCCTGAAATTCAGGCCAAGGCGGCGCTATTGGTAGACCAGAAGACCGGCGCCATGATCTATGGGATGAATGAGCACGACGAACTCTATCCCGCCAGCCTCACCAAAATCATGACCTGCCTGCTGGTGCTGGAGGCGGTGGACGAGGGGCGGCTGCGTCTGAGCCAAGAAATCACGGCCTCCCCTACCGCCCTGGAGGGCCTGGCCGAGGACGGCAGCAGCGCTAACATCAAGCCAGGGGAAATCCTGACCGTGGAGGAACTTCTCTATTGCATGATGGTGGTCTCTGCCAACGAGGCCAGCGCCATTTTGGGAGAGAAGGTCTCCGGCTCTGTCAGCAGCTTCGTGGACCAGATGAACGCCAAGGCCAAGGAGCTGGGCTGTGAAAACACCCATTTCATGAATCCCCACGGTTACCACGACTCCCAACACTATACCTCTGCCTGGGACTTGTACCTGATTACGAAAGAGGCGCTGAAGTATCCCATGTTCATGACCGTCTGCGACTCCAGCTCCCACACCGTCCCCGCCACCAACCTCTCGGAACCCCGGCAGCTGAACAACACGAATTTTCTCATCCGCACCGGGAGGGATTATTACAACGCTGACGTGCACGGTGTCAAGACTGGGTCCCACTCCCAGTCGGGAAACTGCCTGGTCACCACGGCTCAGCACGCCAGCATGGACCTGCTTTGCGTGATTCTGGGCGCCGACCGGATCCAGAAGGAGGACGGCAGCTGGTGGACCTACAGCTTCGGCGAGACCAACCGCCTCTATGACTGGGCCTTTGGTAACTTTACCTATCAAACGGTTCTGAAGGAGGGCGACGTGGCCGGGGAGGCTCCGGTGGCTCTCTCCGCCACGGACTATGTGACCCTTCGCCCGGCTAAACCCGTGGAGCTGCTGCTTCCGAAGGGAGTGGACCCGGAGGAGCTGGAAAAGGTCGTCACCCTGAAAGCTGACCCGGCAGAGGCCCCCATCGCCGAGGGAGATGTGCTGGGCACGCTGACCATCCGGCTGGATGGGGAGGAGTGCGCCACGGTGGATCTGCTGGCTCTCAATGACGTGGAGGCGTCCCGCCTGCGCATCTTCTGGCGGGACATGAAGGAATTCTTCTCCAGCACCACCGCCAAGGTGATCCTGATCATCGGCGCGGTTCTGCTTGTGCTCCTGGTCCTCTGGAAGGGGCTGTTCAGCCGCCGGCGCTACCGCTATGGCCGCAGCGTCAGCGTCCGGAGCCGGCGGGGTTACCGGGGAGGAAGAAAACGGCGCTGAGAGCATCGTTCCGTTATTGGCGATAGAACAAAAGAGACTGCCGCATGAGCGGCAGTCTCTTTTTCTCCCTCACAGATACGCGGCCAGCTCCCCGATGGGGCGGCGCTCCGAGTGCAGCCGGGCGGGGTGCGCGCCCTCCGCCGGGTAACCCAGGGGCAGCATGGCGATGGGAACCGTCCCCTCCATCTCCGGGAACGCCGCCAGGAGCTTGTCCGGCTCGAACATACCCACATAGGTGGTGCCCAGGCCCAGGTCCGCGGCCTGGAGCATCATTTGGGTAGCGGCTATGGCGGCGTCAATTTCGCCGTGGTCCTTGCCGTCGGTCTCCCGCTTCCAGGAGACGGCGGCGTCATAGGCCACCACCAGGATCACCGGCGGGTGAAAGTGGGCGGCGGTACAACCGTCGGCCTTCTCCAGGGCCTCCGGACTCCGGAGAACGAAAATACGCTGAGGCTGGTTGTTGTGGGCAGTGGGGGCGTTGCGCCCGGCCTCCAGGATCAGGTCCAGCTTCTCCTGCTCCACAGGCTGGGTGCTGAATTTCCGCAGGGAATACCGCGCGGCGGAAAGGGCTTGAAAATCCATGGTCGAATCTCCTCTTCTTTTATTTACTAAGGCCAAAAACCAGCCTCAGGTCACACATTAGTACGGCTGGAGTCCTGTCCAGCCCGCCGGTTCGCCAGCCTCCACCGAAGGCCGGAATAGCGCTTTTGCCGCCGGTCGTTGGCGGCCATGGCCCGCAGGGCCGCGTCGTCGCCCACTACGATCAAAAGCTCCCTGGCCCGGGTGAGGGCCGTATACAGCACCCCCCGCACCATCAGCGACGGCGCTGCCGGCATCGCCGCCAGCACCACCGCCCGGTACTCGCTGCCCTGGGACTTGTGAACTGTCACAGCGTAGGCCAGGTCTAACTCGTTCAGCTGCTCCGCGCCGTAAACGGCGCTTCGGCCGTCAAAGTTCAGCTCCAGCCACTCGCCGGAGTCGTCGATTTTCACAATCCGGCCCACGTCCCCGTTGAACATCCCTGTGCCCATGGTCCCATCCGGCCGCTCCCAGATGACGTCGTAGTCGTTCCGGGTCTGCATCACCCGGTCTCCCTCCCGGAACAGCCGCTCCCCCCAGAGAAGCTCCCGCTTCTCCGGCGTTTTGGGGTTCAGGGCCTCCTGAAGGCAGCGGTTCAGGTTCATGGTTCCGGCGGAACCTTTGCGGGTGGGCGTCAGCACCTGGATCTGCTCTGCTGGAACGCCCATTTTCTCCGGCAGGCGGGTTTTGCACAGCTCCACCAGAGTGGACACCGCCCGCTCCGGGTCCCGGCGGCAGAGGAAGAAAAAGTCTCCTTGGTCGTTGGTCAGCTTCGGGGGCTGGCCCAGATTCACGGCATGGGCGTTGCGGATGATGGCGGATTGCTCCGCCTGGCGGAAAACCTCCCGGAGGAAGACCGCCTCCACCCGGCCGCTGCGGATCAGGTCGGAAAACACGTTCCCCGCCCCCACGGAGGGTAGCTGGTCCGCGTCTCCCACCAGCACCAGCCGGGTGCCAGGGCGGAGGGCGCGCAGCAGGGCCGCGAACAGCGGCAGGTCCACCATGGACATCTCGTCCACGATGACCGCCCCTGCCTCCAGGGGTTCCTTCTCCGTCTTGGCAAAGGTCACCTGGTGGGTGGCCTCGTTCCAGCTCATGCCCAGCAGGCGGTGGACGGTCTGAGCCTCCATGCCGGTCAGCTCGCTCATGCGCTTGGCCGCCCGGCCCGTTGGGGCCGCCAGCACGATGTCCAGGCCCATTTCCTGAAACAGCGCCACGATGCCCCGGACGGTGGTGGTTTTCCCGGTTCCGGGGCCGCCGGTAAGGATCAGCACGCCGCTCCCCGCCGCCAGCTCCATCGCCTGGCGCTGCCGGGGGGCGTAGGTCAGACCCTGGACCCGCTCCAGCTTGTCCACGGTCTGGGCGGCGCGGGGGGCTTGGTCCGGCTCCGCCGCCAGAAGGGCCTCCAGCCGCTTTTGCACGGAGATCTCCGCCTCCCATAGCCGCCGAAGGTAGCACGCCTCCACATTGGCCACACGCTCCTGCACCACCTGTCCCTGCTCGATCAGCGTGTCCAGAGCCAGCTCGGGCTGGTCCTCGCCGCACTCCAGCAGCTGGGCTGTGGCAGCAATCAGCTTCCCCCGGGGCAAAAACACGTGGCCGTTGCCCTCGTTGTGGCTGAGTTCGAAAGTCACCGCCGCCTGGAGCCGCTGGCCGCTGTCCGGCTGGAAGCCCATACTCATGGCGATGCCGTCAGCGATGGAGAAGTCCACGCCGCACGCGTCGGCAGAGAGGAGATAGGGGTTTTCCCGCAGCTTCTCCAGCGCCGCGTCGCCGTACTCCTGCCGCAGGCGCATGGCCAGCACCGGCGGCAGCTCGTACCGGGCCAGGAAGGCCATGAGCCGCCGCAGCCCCATGTGCCGACGGAAGCTCTCGGCGATCTCCTGGGCGCGCCGGGCGGTGACGCCCTTGATAGACGTCAGGCGCTCCGGCGCAGTCTCCAGGACGTCCAGGGACTCCAGGCCGAAGCGCTCCACGATGCTCCGGGCGGTGGCGGGACCCACTCCCTTGCACACGCCGGAGGAGAGGTAGCTGAAAATCTCCTCCTCATCCTCCGGCAGGCTTCGCTCCAACTCCAACGCCCGGAGCTGCTCTCCGTGCTGGGGGTGCTGCTCCCAAACGCCGGTGACGGTCAGGTGCTCCCCGGGGGCTACGCAGGGGATGCAGCCCACCACGGTAACGACCTCCCCCTCCTCGGTGAGGAGGCGGAGGACCGTGTAGCCGTTCTCGGCATTTTGAAAGATCACGCTATGTACCGTGCCATCCCGGCAGATCCGCTCATCCATTTCAGTTCCTCTCTTTTTTCCCATGGGGTCAGATTTCGGCGGACAGCTCCCCGGCGGGGACCAGTGCAGCGTTTTTCTCCCGCCCGGCCAGATATCGGGCCAGGGCCAGGGCATCCGGGGTCAACCCGCAGTCGGCCAGGACGATCTTGGCCCCGGGAAGCCCCCCCTGTACCCGGCGGAGTTCCCGCACGTCGGCCTCCATGGCCAGGGCCTCGCCCTTCAGCGGAAGGACCAGCAGCAGTCCCGGTATGGCGGGACGCCCGCCGGCGTGGATCAGAACCCCCGCAATGGCCCATACGATGGTAGTCAGTCCCACGGCGGACAAAAACGCCAGGACGCCGTCTTGCAACAACAGCATTGATATCACCTCGGTCCAGTCTATGCCGGACTGGGGTCCGGGGTTATTGGGGAGGGAAACACTCCGCCGGGCCGGCGCGACCGCAGAGCTGCTAGCGCGCAATACCCAGCTCAGCCAGGACTGCCTCTTCCCGCTCCCGCATCTGGGCCTTCATCGGCCCTTCGTCCACGTGGTCGTATCCCAACAGATGCAGCACTGAGTGAACCACCAGATACCCCAGCTCCCGCCGGTTTGAGTGGCCGTACTCCTTGGCCTGGGCGGCCACATGCTCCATAGAGATCATCATGTCTCCCAGGGGCACCCGGCCGGTACCGGGGTCAGCGTCCTCCTCCCCGGGCAATTCCCCGGGCCGGAGGTCAAAGGCGGGAAAGCTCAGCACATCCGTGGACTTGTCTACCTGCCGGGCTTCCCGGTTCAGCTCTCGGATTTCCGCGTCGTTTGTGACCAGTACGTCCACCTCGCAGGGAAAGTCCACCCCTTGGGCGGCCAGGGCTGTGCGAATGACCCTGCGGATAAAGGCAATCTGGCTGTCGTTTACGCCGGGGACACTGGCCGTGACGGGAATGTAATGCTGTTTCATCGCTTTTTCCCCTTCTCCCGGTCCTTCCGCTTCTCGTAGTCCTCGTAGGCCTGCACAATCCTCTGCACCATGACGTGGCGCACCACGTCGGCGTTGGTCAGCTGGCAGATGCCGATGCCCTCCACGTTTTTGAGCACCCGCATGGCCTCCTTCAGCCCCGAGGTCTTCCCATCGGGGAGGTCGATCTGGGTGGCGTCGCCAGTGATGACGATTTTGGAGCCAAAACCCAGCCGGGTCAGGAACATCTTCATCTGTTCCCGGCTGGTGTTCTGGGCCTCGTCCAAAATGATAAAGCTGTCGTCCAGGGTCCGGCCCCGCATATAGGCCAGAGGGGCCACCTCAATGCTGCCCCGCTCCAGGTATTTCTGGTAGGTCTCCGCCCCCAGCATGTCAAAGAGAGCATCGTACAGCGGCCGGAGGTACGGGTCCACCTTGGACTGAAGGTCCCCGGGGAGGAAACCCAGCCGCTCGCCGGCCTCCACGGCCGGGCGGGTGAGGATGATGCGGTTCACCTGCTTGTCCCGAAACGCCTGGACGGCGGCGGCCACGGCGAGATAGGTCTTCCCTGTGCCCGCCGGGCCAACGCCGATGGTGACGGTGTTTTTCAGTACGGAGGCAATGTAGTCCTTCTGCCCGATAGTCTTGGGCTTGATGGGACGGCCCTTGGCGGAGATGCAGAGGACGTCGCCGGCCAGCTCGGCGATTTTCTCCTCCTTCCCCGCCCGGACCATGGTGGTGACGTAGCGGACGTTCTGCTCTCCGATGGCTTCCCCCCGGCTGGAGAGGGTCAACAGGGCCTGGACGGCCTTGCAGGCCAGCGCCACGTTCTCCGCCTCGCCCTCTACCCGGAGTTCGCCGTCCCGGTTGACGACGGTGACGGAAAACTCCTGCTCCAGCAGGCGGATGTTCTCGTCAAAGGACCCAAAGAGATTGATGGCCTGTTCCAGCCTCTCGATGCTGATTCTCTGTTCCAAAGTCTTCACTCCTAGATTACCCAGGCGCTATCCGCCTGTTTCTTCTTCCGTGTAAATGGGAGCCGATTCCCCGATCTCCTCCAGGCACTCTGCCGACAACGTTACCAGCAACGCGTCCCCCTTCTGGCGGGAGGAGCATAAAGTGGACTTCACCTCCCCGTAAGGCTCCACCATCTTTTGGAGCTGGTCCGTCAAAATAGCTTCGGCGGTTTTCTCCGCCTGAGCGGCGGTCCGGGGAGCGGGGACAGGGTCGTAAAAGCGCCAAGTCTCCGTCACCAGCGTGACAGGGAGGGGTACGCCCAACAGGGACCAGGGATACCTGTTGGTTATTTTATCATATTCCGCCCCTTCAATGCTACTGTTTGAAAAGAATTTTATCCGCCGGGTTCCAAAGACCAGGGAAATCCCGGTTTTCTCCCGGCCGGTGTACCGCTTTTCCGCCGCCGTCAGCGGCATGGAGGCCGTCAGGTGATACCAGGTCCGGGCCGTGACTTTCCCCATGCCCGCCAGGACCCGGGCGCCCACGGTGTCCGTGTCCTCCACACCGGAGATCAAAATCTGCCCCTCTGTCACGGCGCTGCCAGGGACCACGCAGGCCACGCCCCCGATGGTCTGCACCTTCAGCACCAGCCCCGCCCGGCGGGCCACCAGGTTGGCGGGCTGGCGACGGTCAATCATCTCCGGCGGCGGCGTCCGCTCCCGGACTTGGACGCTGGCCCGGCAGCCGGAGACATTGACAGCAATCCAGCTCAGCTCCGGCACGTCCAACAGCACGCGGTTTCGGATATCCTCCCCGTTGAGGGACATGCCAAAGGTCCCCAGGCCCACGCCGTTTTTCTCCAGCGCCCGGAGAATGCGCTCCGTGGGAACGGTTTCGTTGCCTTCCACCTGGAAGTCCCAGATGAAAAACGACCCCAAAAACAGCGCCAGGGCACAGCCCACCAGCCCCGCTGCCAGGGCCTGGCGATGGCGCAAGCGAAGGAGGAAATAAGGTGCTCCCTCCAACCCCACCAGCTCGAACCTGCACTCCAGATGCTTTCCCGCCTCCTGGAGCGCCTTCCAGTCCCGCCGGGACAACCGGCAGGTGAACGCCGTGGGAGACTCCCACTGCAAATCCCAAAATGCCAGGTCCTGAGCGCCGCAGAGGTTCAGCACCCGCTCTGGAAACGCACACTCCGCCCGGATGCGGACCTGGCCCCGCAGGCGGTTGACAATTCCCTTCATCATGTTTCCACCCACTCCAGCGAGTCGATTTTCCCCCCAATGCGCAGTTCGCCAGCCGTCATGGCTAGCAGCGTCAGACGCTCCCCCTTGACCCGGAGCACCCCGGCAGGGGTATTCGCATCAATCTGGTTTTCCGTATAGGCCAGGAGGCCAGTGTGGTGCTCCACGTACAGCTGCCGTCCCCCCACCATCTCCAACCGGGGCAGCCCCGCAATGACGTCTGCCGGAAGGTCGAACAACTCCGCCACCGTCTCCAGCACGCCGCCGTCCCGGTCCCGCCGATTCCATTCCATAAGCTTCACCTCGGAAAATTTCTATGCGCCGGAGCCTTCCGGCATGATTGCCTTTCCAGCCGCATAGAGATTTTCCGGTGATGTATGATGAAACTGCGATGGAGAACCGGAGCCTGTCTTCTGCTCTGCGGGCTGCTGATCTGGTTTTTGGCAGACGCTGCCCATGTCCGCGCGGCGGCCATGTCCGGGCTGGCGCTGTGCGGGAAATCGGTGATTCCGGCCCTGTTTCCCTTTATGGCGGCGTCTACCATGCTGGTGTCCATGGGCTTCGGCCAATGGGCCGCCCCCCATCTGGCCGGGCTGATGAATCTCTATCGCCTGCCCGGCCCTGCCGGGTCCGCGCTGCTCCTGGGGCTGGTGGGGGGCTATCCCATCGGCGCCAGGACGGCGGCGGAGCTGCACAAAAGCGGCCTCCTCACCGCCGCTGAGGCAGAGAGGCTCCTGGGCTTTTGCAACAATTCCAACCCGGTCTTCCTCATCAGCGTCCTGGGCGGCGGCGTCTTCCAAAGCCCCCGGGCGGGGGTTTATTTATGGCTGATTCACGTGCTGTCTGCCCTGCTGACGGGTTTTTTCTTCCGAAGCAGCGTCTCTTCTTCCCGCCGATCCTTACCCGGCGTTCCAAAGGCGGCATCCTCCTTTCCCGCCGCCTTTGTAGACGGCATCCGGAGCGCCTGCGCCAGCATGGTCTCCGTCTGTGGCTTTGTAATTTTTTTCTATGTATTGGCCAGTCCTCTGGCTGGGCTTGGCGGGCCTTTGGCCGCGGCGCTGGTGGGTTTTTTGGAGCTGTTTTCCCTGACGCCGCTGCTGACGGCGGACCGGCTGGGTTTTGTCCTGGCTGCGGCCTGCGCGGGCTGGGGCGGGCTGTCCATTTTCTGCCAGACGGCAGCTGTACTGGAGGGCAGCGGCCTAAGACTGCGAAACTGCATCTTGGGGAAGGTCATTCAAGGCGTTCTGGCCGCGGCGCTGGCGGCGGCTGCCAGCCCCATCTTGTTCTAAAAAACTCTATGCCAATCGCAGAATGGAGGGGCTGGAAGCTCTCCCGGACTCGGGGCGAACCAGCTTGCATTCCGTCAGAATTCCGGTTACCAGGTAAAAAATACCTTCCCCAATCCACCCACGTTCCCCAAACAAATAAGACTTCTTAGCTTTTTTCGGCACAGGGAAATTTTCTGTTGCTATTTGGGAAAGAATATAGTAAAATAGCAAAGACAGTCCTCCGTGGGAAGCTGCGGAGCCGGTCTCGCGCAATGGATGCCCGCGAACCATGTCAGGCGGGGAACCGAGCAGCATTAAGCGGGATGTTTCATGTGCCGCGAGGCAACCGGCTCCGCAGCTTCCTGTGGAGGACTCTTTTTTTGAGAAAGCCCTGGCCGGTTCTATGATCCGGCGGCAAAGCGGCCTTGCCCCGGCGGGCAGGGTCTCCGGGCCGATTTTTCCGGGCAGGATGCAATCGTCCTCCCGGCAGTTCCAACATCCCGGCGGAGCTTCACAGCTTTCGCCGGAGGAGAGGAGGGGTGTGCCCTGTATCAGGCGCTGTATCGAAAATGGAGACCTAAAACCTTTTCCGATGTGATTGGTCAGGCCCATATTACGGAAACACTCCGCCGCCAAGTGACCGAGGGCCGTACTTCCCATGCCTACCTCTTCACCGGAACCCGGGGCACCGGCAAAACCACCTGCGCCAAAATTCTGGCTAAGGCGGTCAACTGCGAGCACCCCGTCAACGGCGACCCCTGCGGACAATGCCCTTCCTGCCTGGGCATCGAAAACGGCAGCTTCCTGGACGTTTTGGAGCTGGATGCCGCGTCCAACAACGGCGTGGACCAGGTCCGTGCCCTGCGGGATGAGGCCATCTATTCCCCCGCAAACGTGGCCAAGCGGGTTTACATCGTGGACGAGGTCCATATGCTCTCTACCGCTGCTTTCAATGCCCTGCTTAAAATCCTGGAAGAACCCCCTGAGCACCTGATGTTCATCCTGGCTACCACCGAGCTGCACAAGGTCCCCTCCACCATTCTCTCCCGCTGCCAACGCTTCTCCTTCCGGCGGATTCAACCCCAGGACGCCGCCGCCAGGCTCTCTTATGTTGCCCAGCAGGAGGGTATCGACCTGCGGCCGGACGGCGCGGAGCTGCTCAGCCGCCTGGCCGACGGCGCGCTGCGGGACGCTCTCAGCCTCCTGGACCAATGCGCCGCCGCAGGAGGGGTCATCGGGGCCGCCGCCGTGCTGGATGTGCTGGGACTGGCAGGCAATTTGCAAACCGCCCGGCTGATGGAGTTGGTCCTGGACCGGGACACCCAAGGTGCCCTGCTGCTGCTGGACGAGCTGTACAGCGGTGGTAAGGACGTGGGCGCAGTGCTCTCCGAGCTTTCCACCCTCACACGAGATCTGCTGGTGCAAAAAACCGCCCCGTCGGGCGGCGCCGCCCTCCTCTCCGGAGGCTTCGATACCGCCGCCCTGGACCGGCTGGGGCAAAAGGCTTCCGCCAGTCGTTTTCTTCACATCGCCTCCACCTTGCAGGGGGCCTCGGCGGAGCTGTACGCCAGCGTCAACCGCCGCCTGGACACTGAGCTGTGTTTGCTCCGCCTCTGCGACGAAAGCCTCTGTGGGGATTTGACCGCCCTGGAGGCCCGTGTCCGCCGCTTGGAAGACAACCAGTCTGCCCGGGCCGAGCTGGCTCAGCGGGCCGCGCCCGCCTCTTCTCCCGCTCCGGCCGGGCCGAGACAGTCCGAAGCGCCGGAAGATCGCCCCCCCTGGGAAGACATCCCCCCAATTGAGGAATCGCCTCTGCCCGAGGAACCCCCTTTGCCGGTGGAACCACCCATGATGGAAGAGGCACCTTTGCCGGAGGAGCCGCCCCTGCCGGAGGGTCCCTCTGAACCGGACAAGTCGAAGCCTCGGGTCCGCAGCGCCCCGGAGGCAGTGGAAAAACCTTCGGGTACACCAGCCGCCAAGAATATGGGCGGCTGGTGGCGGACTTTAATTGAAAATTGCAAGGGACGCCTGCCGCCGATGTACCGCCCCTTCCTGGGTATGTGCGCCGGGACCCTGGAAGGTAGCCTTTTAACTGTCTACGCCCCCGACCAGCTGACCCTTGGCCGCCTGGACAATGACCGGGTACGGGAGGCCCTGGCCCAGGAGATGGAAACCATCGCCGGCGGGCCGGTGCGGATGACCTTCCGGACCGGGGAGCCGCCTAAATCCTCGCCGGAGGAGAATTTGAAAAACCTGCTGCAATTTGGCAAGCAGTTTGACAACATCGAAATCAAATAACCATATCTACAAAGGAGAGATTCGCTATGGGTTACAGTGCCCGCCGCGGCTTTAGCAGCGGCAACTTGAAGTCCACCGGCGCACAGCGCCAGGCCGAGGTCCAGCAAAAAATCGCCCAAATGCAAGAGGCTATGAACAACGCCCAGGAGGAGGTTGAGGCCCGCTCCTTCACCGCCAGTGTCGGCGGCGGCGCCGTGGAGGCCGTGGCAAACGGCAAAAAGGAGATCGTTTCCCTTGCTATCAAGCCAGAGGCCGTGGACCCCGAGGACGTAGAGATGCTTCAAGACCTGGTGGTCTCCGCCGTCAATGAGGCCCTCCGCCAAGCCGGAGATGCCATGGACGAAGCCATGGACGGCATTACCGGCGGGCTGAACCTGAGCGGGTTCAACATTTAATCGGGCATGTGAAATTAGGAGTTCGGGAGTTGGGCGTTGCAAAAACCAATCCCTGGCTCCTAATTTCTGATTTCTGCTTCCATAAGGGGGTTTATGATGATAAAAAAACTGTTTCCTCTGCTGCTGGCCCTGGCCCTGTTGGCCAGCTGCGCCCCTCAGCGCACGGAACCGCTGCCCTATCCGGAACCTGCCGCGTCGGAACCAGGGAAAACCGTCGCTTACGTCCCCCTGGACGACAGGCCCGACAATGTGGAGCGGGTCGTTTACCTGGCAGAATCCCTGGGCTACACCCTGGCAATGCCCGAGGAGGTCTTATACCGGACGGCTCTGGACCATCAGCCGAAAAACTTTGACAGCCTTCAGCGGGGGGAACCTTGGTCCCTCTTTACCTGGGTTCTGGAGCAGGAGGCGGCGGGCTGCGATCGCTACATCCTCTCCCTGGACCAGCTCCACTCTGGGGGGCTGGTGAGTTCCCGTTCCCTGACTGGGGATGATCTAGAACTCCCCGGCGGAGGGACTTGCTCCGCCTCCCAACTGGTGGAGCACCTGCTGGAAAAGCTGGCGGAGGACGAAAACAACGTCGTCTGGCTGCTGGATTCCGTCATGCGGCTGGCGAATGTCACGGTGGGCTATGAGGGTGCCCGCCTGGAGCACTACAACTGGCTTCGGGCTTTCGGAGCACAGCCCCGGGAGACGCTGGTGGGAGAGGACCTGACGGTTGAAAACGTCCTCGAGAGCTACTGGCGGGGACCCAATGGAGAGGACCCCTATGACGGTGCGGCCCGGCAGATGGGGGCTGTCAGCGCCGACGGCTATTACCAGCCCTACCAGTTTATTTCCGAATTCATAGAGTCCCGGGAGAGAAAGCTTCGCCTCTCCGACGAGGTCCAGCGCATCTTGGCCCGGCCAGGCTACGAGAACTTCCGGCTGCTCATCGGCATCGACGACTCGTCCCTGGAGGACTGCATCCAGAAAAACGAGATCGCTTTCCTCCGCCGGGGCCTGCGGACCGAGGAGGGAGAGGACGGAAAACAATTGGACTGGCTCCTCTCCGGGGTGGACGATTTGGCCTTTAAGGCCGTGGCCCGGATGTATTTGGACGAGACGGATTGGGTGGGGCACAGCGTAAACGTCCAGTACTTCGGCAATATGGAGGGTCAGCCCGCCTGTGAGTATGACTTCCAGCCTCTGTGGAAAATCGTGGACGAGCACTTCCAGTTCTTCGACCTGCTCTATGGCAGGGCGGCGGAGCTGTACGTTCTGGTACTGACCCAGCCGGAGGACGAAACCCTGAAACAAGCGTATGTCAGCCAGCTCCTTCAAACACTGAAGGACCGTCGGAAGATCCAGCAGCCCACCATCCTCATCGACGCCAGCAACGGGACCTATGGGACGGCGTTCTATGAGGCGCTGACCAAAAAGGCAGAGCTGGGCTATCTCCTGGCTTACTCCGGAATGCTGGACATGGCCATTGTCACCGGCACCGCCCTGAGCCACGGCGTGGCCCGGTACGCCGTACTGAAAAACGAGGAGAGCACAGACTGCATGGACCGGGCCTGGGCGCGGACCCTAGCGGACAGCATCCTCAAGGACTTCTGCTACAAAGGCGTGGTGCGGAACGACCTGCTGACCTATATCCGAAACGATCTCGGCGGCGACCCCAACAACTTCTGGGACCCGGAGCTGGACCGGGAGGATCTGCTCCGGCGCCTGGAGGAGGGCATGGAGAAGGAGTCCGCCCCCGTCATCCACAACCTGGAGCGGAGTTCCTTCCTCTCCTCCATCCCCTTCAACGGGGAACCCAAGGAACGCCGCTGGGGCGGAATCGCCCTGGAAAACTACCGCTTCCCCTGGGACCGGGCTTTTGAGATCGGCGTGGACATCCGCCTGGGAGAATTTTCGGACGGGTGAATCTCCGCTTGCAAAAGGACCGTGGGCAAAACCCACGGTCCTTTTCCCTATGCAGGGGAACATGGCTTTCTCAGCCAATCCGCCCAGCCAGGGCCGCCGCCAGCTCCTCCCCTTGGCTCCGGGTAAGTCCCCGGGCAAAGTCCGCGTCCGCCGGCAAAAGGCCCAGGTCCCATGCCTCCGTCACCGCGCTTTGCTCCCAGCCCTGAGCCAGGGCCGCGGGGATGGGACCCCGCCGTTCCTTCGACGGGTCGACAGCCGAAACTCCTAGGACCTCTGCCGCCCGGGCCAGGAACACCGCCGCTTCCCGCCAGGTAAGGGGGCGCGCGGCGGAGAAGGCGCCCTCCGCCCCGCCCCGGGCAATGCCGGCCGCCTTGGCCCAGGCCACGGCGGGCAAGTACCACTCAATCCCAAAGCTGTCCGCGAAAGGCAGCTCCTCCAGTTCCACGGCGGGGCTGCCCGCCGCCTCATACAGCTGCCCCAGGAAACGGCCCCGGGTCAGAGGCGCGTCATAGTGATTGGCCGGGACCAGCTGCTGCGCCGGGGCAGTGAGACACCACTCCACCAGGCTGTCCTTTCCGTTCAGCGTATCCTCCATGGTTTGGTACACCAGAACATCCGGCTCCAAGGCCTCCACGCCCCGGCCCGCTGCGGCGTCCAGAAGGGTGTTCAGGTCAATGAATTTGCTGGACAGCTGGCCCCGGACCTTGGAATTCGGCAGCGTAAAGGTATGCACCGCGCCGAAGTGGCAAACGCTGCCTCCGGCAGGTTCTCCGGCCAGCACGCCGCCCATCTCCCCAATCTCGACAGCGTTGATCAGGGCAGAGGAGAAGGTCCGCTCCCCAATCAGCCCCACCAGCTTCGTCCCGCCGTCCATGGCCTTTCGCAGCACCTCCAGCAGTGGCCAGATGACCCCGTCGGACCCGCCGCCGTTATTCCGCAGATCCAGGAGAACCCGGCTGTATTGCCCGGCCGTCAAGTCCTTTGCCACGGCGGCGGCGAAATCCTCCATGGAAAGGTCTTCCGCCTCCTGGCAGGTGTTGTACTGGATATAGTATGCCTCCTCCGACAGGGGCTTCGCCAGGTAATAGGCGTCCGCCGCCGCCGTCTTCGGCTCGCCCTTTATGACATCGGAGATACGCACAGCCTCCAGCTGATTCATGGACTCCAGGCTCAGAGGTTCCAGGGACAGCGACTTCCCGTTTTTCAAGGTCACGCTCAGCGGCTCCCCGGCCTTCACCAGGCCCAAGTATTCATAGATATCCGCCACGTTGCACGACTGGCGGAACTGCCGCCGCAGGTGGACTGGATTATCGGATGAAAACAGTGTCCCATAAGCCTCGATGATCTCCTCCACCGGCTTGCCCGCCAGGGCAGTCACCTCCTGGCACAGCAGGTCCCTATCTTCCGGGATCACGGAAGATAGATACCACTTCTCGCCCCGGCGGACCATTGTGAAGGGATAGCCCCGGAAATCCGCTAGGGAGCCGACGGAAATCTGCGTGTGGGAGTCCCCAACCAGGGCCGTCAGGCGCATGAGGTCCAGAAGAAATTCCGTACCGCTCGATTGCTCCAGCCGATCCTCGATCTCCGCCTTCAGCGCCAGAAACTCAGATTCCGGCGTATTGGCAAAGGCGTTCGGATGATTCTCTACCAGAACTTTTTCGTAGAGGAAATCCAAATCCTCCTGCCGTTGCCCGGTGCTCAGCGGCTCCACCGCCAAGGTTGGGACTATCAGCAGCACCGACAGGCACAGCCCGGCAGTCCGCCGGGCCAGGGTTTTCAACTTCTTCATAGGTCTGCCCTCCGCTTCACTAATTTAATAATACAATAATACGCCGAGGAATTTGAAAAGTCAATCTCCCTTTCATATTACGGATCGAGCGGGAAAAATTCTTCGTTAAAAAACGGACTCCCGGATTTTAAAATTCCCAAGGAGGCTTTCCCCTTTGGGTAGACCAAGCTTCCATCTCCTCCCAGCGGCAACGTTCCGTCCGGCTGCGCCTGGCCCACCGGACGCGCAGCCAAAGTCCAAATGCCACTATCACCAGGATCGCCGCAAAAAAGATATAGGTCACAAGTTCCCCCTGCCTATCAGCGGAAGGCAGAACCTCCCCGTCCAAGCGGGCCTCCAGTTCCTCCGCCAGGGCGGGGACGGTCTCCGAAGCAAAGATGTCCCGCAGCCCCACCTTTTCCACAGCTTCCCGATAGGGCAGGGAGAGGGACAGTGCCGTCAGATCCAGGTATGCCTCCTTCGCCTGGCGGGGGTGCTCCAAGTAGCGTAGCCACAGATCCAAAGCCGAAAGCGCGGAGGTTGCATAGCTGATAAAATACATGGGAGTTTGAAAATTATGGGAGTTCTCCACCCAGGAGGAGTCCTCCTCCATGCCGCTGTCATAGACATATCCGTACTCCTCCGACATCTGCTTGAAAAGCCGGTTCAGCTCCTCCACGCTCATATCCGGGTCCTGATACGCCATCGCTTGGAACTCGTCGTAGAGACAGCCGTCCAAGACGGAATTCAGCATGTCATACAGCGTCACCCGAGTATACGCCTCTCCGCCTCTTCCGCCAAAAATCTCCCCGGCATAGCTGGTGAAAAACATCTCCAGGGCCTGGGAGTCGATCTCTCCCACATCAATGGAGAAGCCCGACCAGAGGTCATGCTGGGTTCCGTGATACATCTCGTTAAAATGGCCAAACTCATGGACCAGGTCACCGTAGTCCCGGTAATCCCCATAGGGGCACTCAAAAATCAAGGCGCTGCCATAAGCCGGAAGGGCCATGGTATACCCAGTGAACAGCTTGACTTCGTCGTACTCAATGTCATAGAGATGGTGCTCCCGCATGAAGGCAAACACCTTCCCCATCTCATTGTCAAAGCCTTCAATAAAGGGCTGAATGTCGTCTAGCATCTCCTCGCCGGTCTTCCGGCTGCGCACATCCAGGCTGCGGATATCCTGGCTGCCGATCTCCTCCAGCAGCCGAAGCTGAAGGGGAACAATGTACTCTTTCACGGCCCGGCGGAGAGCGGCAGCGTCTGCCAAATCGTAATCCCGGTTGTACAAGGCATAATAGGCGTAATCGGCGTAGTTGGCAAATCCCGTCTGAGCAGCAGTTTCCGTCCGGAGTTGGAGCAGCTGGCAATAGATCTCCCCTGCCGCCCGCTCCCGCTCCCGGAGCAAGGCCTCCTCCACCGCCTGGGCAGTCTCCCCGTCCACATCGGCCTCCGCCAGGGATGCTGCCGTCCAGACCTCGCCCTCCACCTGGACGGGAACACCCTGGGACATAATCCGGTCATAAGCCTGAATGAAACGCTCTTCCTCCTCCCAGAGGGCGGCCTCCTCCTCCGTCATACCCTGGTATCCCAGTAAACTCTGAGCTGTGCCCTCCCCAGCCTTATTGTCCAAAACCTCCCGGTAGGGTGAGGCGGCCAGGTCCGAAAAGACTTGATAGCAGCGGTCAAACAAGCGCGCGTGTTGACCGGATAGCTCCAGGTATAAGTCCGCTTCCTCCGCCGCGCCGCCGCTGGCGTCATACTGCACGTTGGCCAGGGAAACCTTTGTAATCAGCATGTTCAGCTCCGAGAGGATTTGATCGTATAAGAACTCTATCCGGCGAAGCGTCTCTTTGTTTGTCCCTTGGGGACTGTGGCGGCCGCAAAGCTTTCTCAGTTCCTCCAGCGCAGATTGAAGGTTCGTCTCGTCAAAGGCGGTAACAGGGAGCATGTCGGCATAGTCTACCGGCACGTGCTGCTTATCCGGGTAACGACCGCCGATGGCCTCTGCCGGAGAGAGCAGCAATAAAAGGGCCAGCAGCAGGCAGAGCATAGATCTTTCCCTCATGGTTCACCTCTCCGCTGCCGTTATGCGCCCCTGCCAGAGGAGGCGCGGGCAGACTCCACATCTGCCGCCGTCAGCTTCATCAGGTCCTCCCGGGTAACCGTCTCCAGGCCCGCCAGACGGGTAGCCTGGCAGACAAGAATACGCTCGAAAACGTTTCGTACGCCCCGGGCATTGCCGAAGGACTCCGGGTCCCGGTTCTCCTCTCGGAGGAAGTCTCGAACCAGCCTGGACGCCTCCTCCTCCAGCTGATAGCAGCCCTTGTCACAGCGCATCTTGAAAATCTCCAGAAGCTCCTCCGGCGTGTAGTCCTCAAAGCGGAGGAAGCGGTTGAACCGGGACTCCAGTCCTGGGTTGGAGTGGATAAAGCGGTTCATCAAATCATCATACCCGGCGGCAATAACCACCAGGTCATCCCGGTGGTCCTCCATAGCTTTGAGAATGGTATCGATGGCCTCCTGGCCGAAATCGTTGTCTGAGGAGCCGTTGAGGGCGTATGCCTCATCGATAAACAGCACGCCCCCCAGGGCCTTTTCGATGACCTTGCCGGTTTTCAGCGCTGTCTGGCCCACATAGCCCGCCACTAGACCGCTCCGGTCCACCTCCACCAGCTGGCCCTTGGAGAGGATACCCAGAGTACGGTAAATGCGAGCCATGAGCCGGGCAATGGTGGTCTTACCGGTGCCGGGACTACCCGAGAAAACCATGTGGAGAGACAGCTCTGTCGCCGGAAGGCCGTTTTTCTCCCGGAGCTGGTGGATCTTCACCAGGTCGATGAGGTTTCGGACCTCCCTCTTCACCGCAGCCAGGCCCACGTAGCTATCCAGCTCTTTTTGCAGGTCCTCCAGTTTTTCCGGCGGGGGCAGGACCTCTTCCGGGGTACTGTTCCCACCAGAGGACTGGGGCACCGAAGGGGCTTTTGGTTCCTCAAAGAAGCGCTCTTGCGGCTTCGGCGCGTCGGAGGGTCTTTCCTCTGTCCACGCCCCGGGTGCGCCCCAAAAATCCGTCCCCATCCGGCGGAGATTGTGCTCCGTCAGCGTCTGGATAACCTCCAGCTGCTGGAGGATAATGTCGTCCTTTTTGTCCTTCTTATCCATATCCGTCAGCCTTTCATCAAATCTGTATGGGCCAGCCCCTGGAACAAGCAGGCGGAGGCCAATCCGGTCAATCCGCCCGTCAACAGGGATACCGCCAGCAAAACAGGCAAATAATAGAGGGGAGCGCTGCTGCCAAGGGTCAGCACCGCCGCGGCAATCTGCCCGCAGCTGTGCGCCGCCGCGCCCCCTGCCGACACGCCGTAAAGCGACAGCCCAGGAAGGCGGGAGAGGACAATCATAACTCCCATAGCGCAAAGCCCTCCCAGGAGAGAGAACATCAACGCGTTCAGATTCCCCGCGAAGAGGGACCCCAGCAGACAGCGGGCAAGGAGAATCAGCATTGCCTCCGCCGCCCCCAAGGCATACAGGGCAAACAGCGTCACGATGTTCGCCAAGCCCAGCTTCACCCCCGGAACCGGAATCGCCAGGGAAAGAGGGAAAAGATTCTCCAGATAGCTCAGCGCCAAGGCCATCGCCGTCAATAGCGCGCAGAGAGACAATTGTTTGGTGGTCAGTTTCATGGCACCCTCCCAGGATTCATTTTAAAACCGGCGGAATACCGGGACAGGGCAATTTGTTCATTGAGTCCAGTGAATTAGCCCAGGGGTCTGAAGGTTTTCAGCCAGGTTCTAGCCCAGCACGGCGTCCACAGCATCCGGGTCCGTCACGCCGCCCTCCAGGCGGATGATAATCCGCGCCGGGAGGCAGACGATACTCTGCCCACTTCTTGTGATCGTCCCGGTGTGGACGCAGTCCTGGGTGGGGCAGTCGGACACCACCACGCAAACTCCCTGTTCCCCGCCGGAAGACACATGGTTCCAGGGGGAAACCTCCCCCCAAACGCCACAGGCCACCTCCAAAGTATAGCCGTTGTTTGTATAGGTGCGAGGCTGTTCCAACAGCTCTCCGGGAGCGAAACGCTCCGCCTCCGTGCCGTCAATGGACACCACTGCCGTCAGGCCCTGGGACTGCCCGCCCCGCCACTGGAAAAACGCCAGTCCAACCGCTAATACCGCCACGCACAGTACTACCAGGGTATCCCAAACTGTGGGCCGAAGCTTAGGAAATGGTCTCATAGGAGTACCCACTGCTTTCGTCCCGGACAAAGCGGTCCGCCAAACCCTCGGTGATAAGCACCCGCCCATCCTCCGTCACCAAAACCAGCTCGAAATTGGAATCCGGAACACCGCCAGATCGCCAAAAGTCCAGGGCTTTTTCCTCCCCCATGATGAACAAGGCAGTAGAAAGCGCGTCGCACATAGTTCCATTCTCCATCTCACAGTCCGCCACCACGGTGACGGAGGTCAGCCCGCTGTCCGCCGGATAACCTGTTGAGGGATCAATGATATGGTGATAGCGTTTCCCGTTTTCCTCGAAGTACCGCTGATATCCCCCGGAGGTCACGGCAAATGAATCCGTCAGCTCCAACACCCCAATAAAGCCATTTGGGTCATCGGGCCGCTTTGGATCCTGAATGCCCACCCGCCAAGGGGTTTCGTCGGGCCGGTCTCCCAAAACCAGGACGTTGCCGCCCAGCTCCGCCTTCGCCCGGGGGAGACCGTATTCCCTGAACACCTCCAGGACCTTGTTGGCAGCATAGCCTTTGGCAATGGCCCCCAGGTCGATGGACTGCCCTGGCCCAAGCCGCACCGTGGCCTTGGTTCCCTCACCGTCATCGTAGGCGGGCGTCACGGAAACTTCGGAACCGTCCACCAGCTTCAAAAGCTCATGGAGTTCCTCTTGAGAGGGGACCTGGAAGCTGTCCGTGGTAAAGCCCCAGGCGGAGACCACCGGGGCCACCGTGATGTCGAAGGCCCCACTGGTCAGCTCGTAAAACCAGCCCGAGGATGACAGCAGCGGAATTAGGTCCCCCTCCACCAGCATCCGCCGTCCGGCGGCATTGAGCTGGGAGACCACGCTGTCCTCTTTGGTCCGGGACAGCTGCTTCTCCAGGTCCCGGATCACGTCCTCGGCGGCGTAGGCAGCGGCGGAGGAGCGCTCGCCGTAAGTAGTGATTAGCATAGCAGTATCCATGGCAATGACCTGGATGCTTTCCTGCGCCTTATCCGGGTCCGCCGGGGCGGCGCAACCCACTAGCAGTAGCGTCAGCAAAATACAGGCGGCTAAGTGTCTCATAAATCAACCTCATGTTCCCTCGGAATTTTCAATATAGTATAACACGCCCGCAGCCGCTTCTCAACGGAAAAACTGTAAAGGCGCGAAAAAATAAAAAACCTGGCAAATTGGGCCTTGCAAAAGGGGATAAAGTCTGCTATACTATTTAAGCATGTCGGCAGAGATTTTCATCGCGGCATTTTTGGGAAGTAATCATACCTTGGAGGTCTTGATAAATGGCAAAGAATCCGAACAAAAAATCCTTAAAGCGGGATAATTCCTTGTATGGCGCAACGATTTTCTTTTTTGCGGCCTGCTTGGCGGAGTTCTTTCTGCTAGCTGTCCGCAAATACTACATCCACGGCGATGTGGTGACCGAGCACCTGGCTTGGCACGACCGGCTGTTGGTATTCGCGGGCTTGGGCGCGGCGGTGCTGGTCCTGGGCGCGGTTCTTAGTGTGCTGTGGAAGGCTGACGAGCGCAAGCGTCTGTTTGGTTGGGGTCTGGCTTCGCTGGGTGTTTTCTTTAGCTGTGGCAGCCTCTTGATCCGCACCTTCGTTGAACCCGCTGTGATGCTGCTCAGCGTGGTGGTGCCAGTTCTGATGGTTCTCAGCGTCTTGTGGGCCTTTTATGACCGAGAGTGCTCCCTGTCGTTAACCATCCTCTGTGCCTCCCTTGTCGTACTGTGGGTCTGCCGCCGGCTGTTCAGCAGCTTGACGATGGGAATGCCGGTCAAGGTTCTCTCTGTGGTCTATGTCCTCTTGCTGGGTGGCCTCTGCTATCTGGCTAAAAATGGCAAGCTCAGTCGCCTTCTTTCCCCCAATGCAGATCTTTTGCCACTTTACGTGTCTTGCGGCCTCTCCGCTGCCGGCATCGTCCTGGCCCTGTTCAGCGCCACTGTGGCCTATTACGCCATGTGGTGCCTTGGCATCGTGCTTTTCGCCTTGGCGGTGTATTACACGGTGAAGCAGCTGTAAGCAAACCACTTCTAAAAGCCTCCGTCCCAAGTCGGGGCGGAGGTTTTTTTGCGTGTGCTATCGGGAAAGAGGCTTTCTCCCCAAGATTCTCCGGCAGGAAAAGAGGAGACCGCGGACTTGCGTCCGCGGTCCTCTGCTTGTAAAACCGGAATATATTATTCAGCGTACATTTCCTTCAGCTTCAGCAAGTGCTGATAGCGGTCCATGGCCGCCTTCTCGTTGCGCTGGAACAGCTCGCTGGCCCGGTCGGGGAACTCGCGGGTCAGGCGGCTATAACGGGCCTCGTTCATCAGGAACTCCTGATACCCACCAGCGGGTTCCTTAGAATCCAAAGTGAACTTCGCGCCCTCAGCAGCCGGGTTGAAGCGGAACAGGTTCCAATAGCCGCACTCCACAGCCTTCTTCATCTCCGCCTGGCAGTTCATCATGCCGCCCTTGATGCTGTGCATCTCGCAGGGAGAATAGGCGATGATCAAGGACGGGCCGGGATAAGCCTCCGCCTCCTGGATGGCCTTCAGGGTCTGAGCGGGGTTGGCGCCCATGGCCACTTGAGCCACGTAGATATAGCCGTAGCTCATGGCAATCTCAGCAAGGGACTTCTTCTTGATCTCCTTGCCGGCGGCGGCGAACTGCGCCACCTGGCCGATGTTGGAGGCCTTGGAAGCCTGGCCGCCGGTGTTGGAATACACCTCGGTATCGAAGACAAAGATGTTCACGTCGTTGCCGGAAGCCAGGACATGGTCCACGCCGCCGAAGCCGATGTCGTAAGCCCAGCCGTCGCCGCCGAAGATCCACAAAGACTTCTTGGACAGATACTCCTTATCCTTGAGAATCTCCGCCACCAGCTTGCACGCGTCGCAGTCGCAGTACTTCGCGCCGCTGTCCTTGAGTTCCTTGGCGTGGGCCTGGAACTTGGGCAGCTGCTCGCCGAAGACCTTGGCTGCTTCGGGGCTGGAAGTGAAGGCCACGATGTCATCCACCGTCATGAGGCTCTCTTCCAGAAGCTTCACATATTCCTTGGTGGCCTCGGCATTGGTCTTGCCGTCTTCCATGGTGTCCAGCCACTTCTGAGCGGCATCCTTCAAGGGCTGATAGGTATGGGGCACCGCAATCAGCCGATTCGTCAGGTCCGCCAGGCGGTCGCGGATCGCCTTCTGGCCCAGATACATGCCCAGGCCGTGCTCGGCGTTGTCCTCAAACAGGGAGTTG